>NZ_LHSJ01000040.1:0-20394 GCF_001270295.1 Achromobacter sp. DMS1
AACCCCGGCAGCGAGGGAGGGCCGTGCTACCTCGTGTCCCTCGCGCCCGGCGACGGCGCGCGCGCCGCGTGGCAGGCGGGCGACATCGCCGAAATCGGCCCGCGCCGCGAGCGCGGCGGCCAACGGTTGCCCCACCGTGAATATTCCATCGCCTCGCTGCCGCAGGATGGCTGCCTGCAACTGCTGGTGCGCCAGATGCGCGCGCCCGACGGCAGCCTGGGGCTGGGCAGCGGCTGGCTCACCGAAATCGCCCGCATCGGCGACGAGATCGAGCTGCGCGTGCGGGTCAATCGCAATTTCCATGCACCCGCGGACGGGCGGCCGCTCATTCTCGTGGGCAACGGCACCGGGCTGGCCGGCCTGCGCGCCCCACATCCAAGCAGCGCCGCGCCGCCGGGCATCGGAGCAACTGGCTGATCTTCGGCGAACGCAGCGCCGCCCGCGACGCCCTTCTGCAACGCCGAAATCGAAGCCTGGCTGGCCGACGGCACCCTGGCGCGCGCCGACGTGCCTACTCGCGCGACCAGCCCCGGCGCCGCTACGTCCAGCACGTGCTGGCCGAGCAGGCGGCGCAGCTGCGGCAATGGGTGGAAGCGGGCGCCGCGATCTACGTCTGCGGCAGCCTGCAAGGCATGGCCGCGGGCGTGGACGCGGCCTTGCGCGAGATCCTGGGCGCAGAGCGCCTGCTGGCCCTGCAGCACGAAGGCGGCTACCGCCGCGACGTGTACTAGGCCCCAGGGCGCACAGGCGGATGATCGGGCTTCAGGCCAGGCGCGGCCGCCGGCTCATTGCAGCGTGATCTGCGCTTTCTCGATCACGCCTTTCCAGCGGTCGCGCTCGGCGCGGATCTGCGCGGCGAATTCGGCGGGCGTGTTGCCCAGCGGAAAGGCGCCGCTTTCTTCCATTTTCGCGGCGGTGGCCGGATCGCGCACGGCCTGGGCGAAGGCGCCGGCCAGTTTGTCGCGCACGTCCTCGGCCAGGCGGCGGGCGCCACCACGCCGTACCAGGCCGTCACGTCGTAGTCCTTGTAGCCCTGCTCGGCAAAGGTGGGCAGTTCCGGCAGCCGCGGATTGCGGACCGCGCCGGTAATAGCCAGCGCGCGCAAGCGGCCGCTCTTCACATAGGGCAGCGACGAGGGGAAGTTGTCGAAAATCACCGGCACCACCCCGCCCACCGTGTCGGTGAGCGCGGGCGCGGACCCGCGGTACGAAATGCTGTTCATCTTGCCGCCGATGATCTGCAGGAACCAGATCATGCCCAGGTCGTTGACTCCGCCTGCCCCCGCATTCGCGTATCCGTCCTTGCCCGGATTGGCCCGCACGCGCGAGACAAACTCGGCCTCGGCAAGATGTTTGGCGACCCAAAGGACGGTTCATCCCCGCATACGCGGGGAACACCCCTGTCGTTTGATCTGTTGTTGCCTCAGTATCGGTTCATCCCCGCATACGCGGGGAACACCTGGCCGCCTGTGGCCGTGAGCCGCGCGACAACGGTTCATCCCCGCATACGCGGGGAACACCGGTTATGTTGACCTGATTGCCGCCCTGAATGCGGTTCATCCCCGCATACGCGGGGAACACCCCACGTTCGGATAGACGTAGCACGCCTTGGGAAACAGGCTCGCATACCAGTCCGCGGAGGGTTCGTCCTCAATAACGGGGCAGAGCACGTGAAGCACAGGCGGCGCGCGCCGCTCGATGCCGTCCGGCGCGGGCGTGCCGTCGGGCAGGCGGGCATGCCGTTGCAGGCGACCGGCGCGCTGGATGAGCAGATCAATGGGCGCCAGGTCCGTGACCATTGCATCCATATCGATATCAAGCGACTGCTCCACCACCTGAGTCGCGATCAGCACACGGCCACGACGCGTCTGCGGACCCGAGCGCGCGCCGAAATCGCGCAGCACGCGGTCCTCGATGTCGAGCCGGTCGCCCATGGCGAATCTTCCGTGAAAGAGCGTCAATTGATCGGGGGGCAGGCTGGCCGCCAGCAGATCGCAGGCCCGCAGGGCGTCCTCCACGGTGTTCCGGATCCAGCACACGCAGCGGCCGGCGGCCGCCTCAGCCAACACGGCGGCAACGGCCTCGTCCTCGCGATGACAAAAGTTCACTTGCACGCGCCGCACCAGCCGGGGCCGGGTCTGGCAGGCATGGACCGCAATGTCCTCGCCCATGCGCGTGGCCAGCGGATAGCGCAGATCGGGCGCGACGTCGATCGGCGGCAGGCCCAGGCCGGCGCGGTAGTCCTGCAAAAGCTCTGCGCGGTAGAAAGAAGGCAAGGTCGCCGACAGCAAGATGGCGCTGCCGCCCTGCCGTGCATGGCTGGCCAGCAGGCGCTTGAGCAATGTGCGCACGTAGCTGTCGTAGGCGTGGACCTCATCCACGACGAGCACTTTGCCTGCCAGGCCCAACAAGCGCAGAGACTGGTGCCGCACGGGCAGCACGCCCAGCAGGGCCTGGTCGATCGTGCCCACCCCGACCTCGGCCAGCAATGCTTTCTTTCTGTTGTCCGCGAGCCAGGCGCTGCATGCGGCCGAGGCCGTGGCCTCTTCGGGCGTGTAATTGCGGTCTGCCGGCAGACGTCGGACTGAAGAATGCTTTGCCTGAACCCCTCCATGAGATGGCGCGCGCCGTGCGCCAGCACCAGCGATGGCAAGGCATCGTCGGCGAACAGATGTCGATATACCGAGCCGACCCGCTGGTACATCTGATTGGCCGTCGCCATGCTCGGCAGGGCGAAGTACAGCCCGCACGCCAACCCTTTCTCCATGAGCCGTTGCACGAGCATGAGCGCGGCCTCGGTCTTTCCCGCGCCGGTGACGTCTTCCAGGAGAAACAGTTGCGGCCCGGCTTCCAGCGCCACGCTGGCCGCATAGTGCTGCAGCGGCGTAGGTTCGCGCAGATAATCGAAAAGCCCCGTCGGTCCGGACCAGGGACGCGCCGTTTGCGCTTGCAGGCCAGCCTGGCGGATGGCGGTTTGCGCGCGCGGCAAGGCGGTGTTTCGCCAATAGGTCGACAGATCCTGCGGTTCCTGGCGATAGGCAAAGACGGACTGATTGGACCCCAGCCAATCGGCAAGCACCGCCAGGCCGGCCAAACGCCATGCGTGCTGCCGCAGCATTTCCAGTTGCTCCCGGCCGGGCTTCGGAATATCGGGCGGCGCCCAGCCCGCCGCCAGCGCCTGGGTGTAGGCCGCGGCCGCTTTTCTGTCCTCGTCGAGGAAGTGGTCCTCGACGTACAGGCCGGACAGCCCATCGCGGCTGGCTTCATGAGGCGGTTTGCCGTGGTGCCCCACCGCCGTTTTCATCCAGGCCGCCCAGAAATCTCCTTCGGCATTCGGCAGAACGTCGGCAAGCGTCTCGGGGGCAAGATCGTCCCGCCACAAGATCCAGCCCAAGGTATCGTGCCGATACTGGTAGGGCATGCCGGCATCGTTCTGCACGAGATCCGCCGACAGGCCCGGCGCCCGGCCCTGGAAGCCTCGGGCAAACTTGCCCACGTCGTGCAGCGCCAGAAAGAACACCGCCAAGGCATTCACCACGGGCAGCGGCCACCCAAGCGCTTGTGCAAGCCGCGTCAGGGAAAACTGCGGCAGCTGGAGCAGCTGCCATCCGCATGCGGCCACATCCAGGCCGTGAAAGGCCAGGAGATGATAGCGATCCAGACCCGCCTGGACAGGCGACGCCTTTCCCCAATAGGCAAAATACGAAGCGCTGACTGTCATCGATTCATGCGTTTTGTGGAACATGACGAGCACGCGCAGCGGCATTGCCGGTTTGCGCTACCTTTGAATTATGGCTTTTTAATTCAAAAAGTAAAATTTCCCACAATCCGCCCGGCGCCGCTTCCGGACCTTGAAGCACTTACCTTCGGCCTCTTGCGTTGCGCTTGAATGGTTTCTGCACGCCAGCGCCGGCATTGCCGCCCCGGCGACACTGCGCCGCATGAACACCAGTGAGCGCAATGAACACTTGCGTACGAACGTTGCCGTGCCGTCGAATGGGGGCCGGTCCGTGCCGACCTTTGTTGCCGCGCGCGACCGACGCCGAGCCGATTGATCTCATGAACAGAGCGGCGCCATGGGTGCGCGTGCACCGATGCACCTCGTCCGGGACGCCCGGGTGCTGCCGGGCGCACCGCAACAGAGGCAGAGGCACGCGACCGCCCGCCTCTGCCGTCGGGCCTGCCGGCGCATCAATGGTAAGGTGTCGTCCTGGCCGCGCCCGCCGCGCGGCGCGCATCCGGCGGCGGGCCGGCGGCCGATGCGCGGAACCCAAACGGGCCGGGCAACAGCGCGGCGCGGCTTTCATAAAATAGCGCTCCAGAAGGCGGCCGAAGCCGGCGCAACGAACGGGCGGCCGCGGACTTGCCGCCGCCCCACACAACAGAATTCCCCACCTATCCATGCAAGCAGGACAAGCAAAAACCCAGAAATCGCGGGCCGCCGGCGACGAGTCGCTCAACGGCCACACTCCGATGATGCAGCAATATCTCCGCCTCAAAGCGGAGGCCGGCCCGTTGCTGCTGTTCTATCGCATGGGCGATTTTTATGAAATGTTCTACGAGGACGCGGAGCGCGGCGCGCGTCTGCTGAACCTCACGCTGACCAAGCGCGGCGCGTCCAACGGTTCGCCAATCCCGATGGCAGGCATTCCGGTGCATGCCATGGAGCAGTACCTGGCGCGGCTGGTGGCGCTGGGCGAGTCGGTGGCGATCTGCGAGCAGATCGGCGATCCGGGCGCGTCCAAGGGGCCGGTGGAGCGGCGCATCGTGCGCATCGTGACGCCGGGCACGCTGACCGACGACGCGCTGCTGCAGCTGCCAAGGCCGACCGGGCGCTGGCGGCGGTGTTCGTCACCGGCACGCGCGCGCGCCGCGCGCCGGACTGGCGTGGCTGAACCTGGCCAGCGGCGATTTCCGCGTCACGGAATGCGCGCCGGCGCAGCTCGAATCCGAGCTGCACCGCATCGCGCCGGCCGAGATTGTGTGCGCCGAGAGCGCCGACTTCCCGTTCGCCTTCGAGGGCGCGCGGGCGCGGGTGCCCGATTGGCATTTCGAGGCCGACAGCGCGCGCGCGCACCTGCTGTCGCACTTCAAGACCGACACGCTGGCGGGCTTCGACGTCGAAGACATGCCGGCCGGCATCTGCGCGGCCGGGGCGCTGCTGCGCTACGCCGCGCGCACGCAGTCGCAGGCGCTGGCGCACGTGCAGAGCCTGTCGGCCGAGCGGCCCGGCCAGTACGTGCTGCTCGACCCGGTCACGCGGCGCAACCTGGAGCTGACGCAGACCCTGGCCGGCGAAGACTCGCCCACCCTGTTCTCGCTGCTGGACGGCTGCCGCACGCCCATGGGCAGCCGCCTGCTGCGGCGCTGGCTGCACCATCCGCTGCGCGAGAACGCACCGGCCCTGGCGCGCCAACGGGCGATTTCCACCCTGCTCACGGGCCGCCTCGACCTGGAAGAAACCTTTGCCGCGCAGGGCCTGCTGGAATCGCTGCGCAACGCGCTGAATGCCTTTCCCGACATCGAGCGCATCGCCGCCCGGCCTGGCGCTGCGCTCGGTCCGGCCGCGCGAGCTGGCCAGCCTGCGCGATGCGCTGCAGGCGCCAACGCTGCACGACCTGGTCTCGCCGCTGGCGGGCGACTCGCGCCTGGCCGAACTGGCGCAGCACCTGTCGGTGGACCCGGCGCTTGCCGCGCTGCTGGCGAGGGCGATCGCGCCGGAGCCGGCCGTGGCCGTCCGCGACGGCGGCGTGCTCGCAACCGGTTTCGACGCCGAACTGGACGAGCTGCGCGCGCTGGCCGCCGACGGCGGCGACTTCCTGCTGCAGCTCGAGGCGCGCGAGCGCGAACGGACCGGCATCTCCAACCTGCGGGTGGAGTTCAACCGCGTGCACGGCTTCTATATCGAAGTCACCAAGGGCCAGACCGCCAAGGTGCCCGACGACTATCGCCGGCGCCAGACGCTGAAGAACGCGGAGCGCTACATCACGCCCGAGCTCAAGAGCTGGGAAGACAAGGTGCTGTCGGCGCAAGACCGCTCGCTGGCGCGCGAGAAGTGGCTGTTCGAGCAGTTGCTGGACGTGCTGGCCGAGCACGTGCGCCCCCTGTCGGACTGCGCCGCGGCGCTGGCCGAGCTGGACGTGCTGGCCGCGCTGGCCGACCATGCCCGCCGCCACGACTGGGTGGCCCCGGAGCTGTCGGAACAGGCCGACATCGACATCGAGGCGGGCCGCCACCCGGTGGTCGAACGCGCCATCGAGCGTTTCACGCCCAACGGCTGCCGGCTCGACCCGGCGCGCCGCATGCTGCTCATCACCGGCCCGAACATGGGCGGTAAGTCCACCTACATGCGGCAGGTGGCGCTGATCGCGCTGCTGGCGCGGGTGGGCAGCTTCGTGCCCGCCGCGCGGGCGCGCATCGGCAAGATCGACCGGATCTTCACCCGCATCGGCGCGGCCGACGACCTCGCGGGCGGACGCTCGACCTTCATGATGGAAATGACCGAGGCGGCCGCCATTCTCTCGTCCAGCACGCCCAGCAGCCTGGTGCTGATGGACGAGATCGGCCGCGGCACCTCCACCTACGACGGCCTGGCGCTGGCCTGGGCGATCGCCTGCCGGCTGCTCGCCCACAACCGCGCGCTGACGCTGTTTGCCACGCACTACTTCGAGATGACGCGCCTGCCCGCCGAACAGCCGGCGGCGGCCAACCGCGGATGCGCCGGATCATCTGGATGGATTTCTCGATGTCGGTGGGGTTCAGGCCCGCCATCACCTCGTCCAGCAGCAGGATGCGCGGCCGGATCGCCAGGGCGCGCGCCACCTCCAGGCGCTTCATGCCGCCCACGGTGAGGCTGCGGGCCTCGGCGTTGAGGTACTTCGTCAGGTCGGTCTGCTCGGCCACCTTGAGCGCGATCTGCTCGGCCTCGTCGCGGTCGGTGGTGCGGATGAAGGCGCCCAGCATGATGTTCTCCAGCACCGAGAGGCCGGTGAACGGCTTGGCGATCTGGAACGTGCGGCCCAGGCCGCGGTGCGCGAACTGGTCGGGCGACTTGCAGCTCACCCAGGTGCCGCTGGCGTCCAGCATGCTGACCGCGCCCTTGTCGGGCGAGAGAAAGCCGGAAAGCAGGTTGAACACCGTGGTCTTGCCTGCGCCGTTGGGCCCGATCAGCCCGAGGATCTCGTTCTGGTTCAGCGTGAGGGATACGTTGTCGGTGGCGCGCAGGCCGCCGAAACTCTTGAACAGCCCTTCGGCCTTCAGCACCGGCTTGCCGGCCGCGGCGGCCGGGCGCAGCGGCTGCACGTCGGCCAGCGCGGCCGCCGGCCTGCGCGAACCGAGATAGGGCAGGCGGGCCAGCCAGCGCTCGATGGCCGGGCCGAACGCGCCGGCAAGCCCGCGCGGAATGGTCAGCACCACGATCACCAGGATCAGCCCGTAGATCAGCCCGTGCATGCCGTTGCCCACGCTGCTCAGCCAGCCGCGCGCCAGCTCGGCGATGGGCAGTACGAGAAAGGTGCCGGCGATGGGGCCGGCCACCGTGCCCAGGCCGCCGATCAGCGCGAACATCGCGATCTGCACCGAGAGCTCCAGCGAGAAGGCCGAGCTGGGATCGACGAAGGTCAGGTAGGTGATGTGGAAGGCGCCGACGATGCTGGTGAGCACGGCGGACACCACCGCCGCGGCGATCTTCATGCGTACGGTGTGTATGCCCACCGCCAGGGCCGCGTCTTCGCGTTCGCGGATGGCGATCAGGTAGTGCCCCATGCGCGACTTGCGTATGTACCACGACACCCAGGTCACCAGCACGAAGAGCGCGAAGGCGATGATGACGTAGTTGATCTTTTCGCGGAACACGATCCACGTCCAGCCGATATTCAGCGGCAGGCTGATGCCGCTGGAGCCGCCGGTCCAGCTCTCCTCGTGGATCACGAGCAGGCGCACCACTTCGAGGATGGCGATGGTGGCCAGCGCGAAAAACGGCCCGCGCAGCCGCAGCGTGGGGTAGCTGATGACGATGGCCACCACGGCGGAGATCGCCGCGCCCGCGATCATGCCGAACCACGGCGAGATGCCGAAGTTCTGCGTGAGCAGCGTGGCCGTGTAGCCGCCGATGCCGTAGAACACGGCATGGCCCAGCGAGAGCTGGCCCGCGTAGCCGCCCACGACGTTCCAGGCCACGGACAGCGCCGAGAACACGAACAGCAGCACGAACAGGTTGGTCCAGAAAGGCGTGCCCATGGCCAGGGGCACGAGGAACATCGCGATCAGCAGGACGAGGCTGACGTAGGTCTTGGGATGTCGGAAATCGGGAAACACGTCTGGCTCCTTGTTGTGCGGGTCACTCGGTGCCGACGCCGAACAGGCCGGTCGGACGCAGGACAAGGATCAAGAGGAAGATCCCGAAGTAAACGACTTCTTTCAGGTCGGGGGCGATGTAGTAGCCGGCCAGCGTGTCCACGATGCCGATGATCATGGAGCCGGCCACCGCGCCGTAGAGGCTGCCCAGCCCGCCCAGCACCACGATTACGAAGGCCGTCAGCACGAAATACGTGCCCACTGTGGGGAACACCGGGTATTGCGGCGCCAGCAGCCCGGCGGCCACGCCCACGAAGGCGGTGCCCAGGCCGAAGGCGATGGCATAGACGCTGTTGACGTTCACGCCCATGAGCGTGGCGGCGTAGCGGTGCTGGGCCACGGCGCGCAGCGCGCGGCCCAGATAGGTGCGGTGCATGAACACGTGCAGCAGCGCCGCGAGTCCGATGCCGACCACGAAGGTGATGACCTGGCCGGTCACCATCGAGTACGGGCCCACGTCGATCGCGCCCGTGCCCAGGTCCGCCGGGGCCCGGAAGACGTTGGCGCCGAACACCACCAGCGCGAGGTTGAGCAGAATGGTGGAGATGCCGACGGTGGCGAAGATCTGGATGTGCTGGTCCGCGTGCAGCAGCGGCTGGATGACCGCCCGCTGCGTCAGCACGCCCAGCGCGAACAGGATGACGGCAACCGGGATCAGCCCGGCATAGGGATGGACGCCGAAATGGGCGGCGATCAGGTAGACCAGGTACATCCCCACCATCAGGAACTCGCCGTGCGCGAAATTCACCACGCGCACGACGCCGAAGATCAGCGTCAGGCCCAGGCTGATGATGGTGTAGGCGCCGCCCAGCAACAGGCCGTTGATGACCAGTTGAATAAAGATATCCATGGTGCAGTCTTCTAATGTGAACAGGCCCCGGGGCGGGGCATGCGGGCGGCGGGCCGCTCCGGCATGCCCCGGTCAGCGCCGGACGCCCCCGAGCGTCCGGCGCGGGCAATGCGGCAATGCGCCTACTTGTTGAAGACGGGCTTGCCGAGCGCGAGGTTCTCAGGGGCGATGGTGACCAGCTTGCCGTCCTGCCACTGCATCACGTAGAAGGTGGAGGCGTTGTTCTGGCCGTCTTCCCCGAAGTCGAAGCCCCAGCCGTTGGCAGTCTGGCCGGCGGGCTTCTTGTAGGCGAGCACGGCCGCGCGGATCTTGTCCTTGTCGGTGGACTTGGCGTTGGCCATGGCTTCGAAAAAAGCCTTGGCGCCCACGTAGTTGGTGAGGCTGTGGCCCGATTGCGGATCGGACTTGTAGGCGGTCTTGTAGGCCTGCAGGAACTTGTCCAGCCCGGGCGCGCCGGCGGGGTTGATGGAAGCCTGCGGGAAGTCCAGGTCGAACACCCCGTTCATGTCGGCGCCCACGGCCTTGGCCGTATCCGCCAGCGAGTAGCCGCCGCCCGCGCCCACCACGACCTTGGGCTTGAAGCCGGACGAGCGCGCCTGGCGGAAATACAGGATGGCGTCGTTCTGGTAGGCGGTCTGCAGCACCACGTTCACCTTGGACCCTTTCAGGCGCAGGATGAGCGAGGACAGGTCCACCGTCTTGGCGGAGTAGGGCAGGACTTCGGCCACGGTGTAGCCAAGCTCTTCGGCGCGCTTTTTCTCGGTGGCCGCCACATCGGTGCCGTAAGGGCCGTCTTCGTGGATGATGCCGATGCGGATGTCCTTGGGATCCAGGCCCATGCCCGGCGCGATCATGTCGTGCAGCGCGTTCACCACGGCCACGCCGTACAGGCCGGTGTTGGGGTTGCTGCGGAACAGGTACTTATAGCCGCGCGTGGTGATCTTGTGCGCGGTGGCGCCCAGCTCGAAATAGGGCACGCCGGCCAGTTCGGTGACGGGGGAGGCCGCATAGGAAATACCGGAGGCATAGCTGCCGAACACCGCCGCCACATTGGACGAAATGAGCCGCTTGGTTTCCGACACGGCCTGGGTGGGATCCACCGCGTCGGCTTTGACGATTTCGATCTTCTCCCCGTTGATGCCGCCCGCGGCGTTGATTTCGTTGACCGCCAGCTCCAGGCCCCGGTAGCTCTCCTGGCCCAGCAGCGCCAGCGCTCCGCTGAACGGAAAGAGGGCGCCCACCTTTACGTCGGCGCGGCCGAACCGGCCGCCAATGCGCCGCACATCCCCAGCGCCAAAGCAAGTTTGTTGAACTTGAACACTGTCTACGCTCCTTTGTGATTGGTGTGCGGACTCTGGTCCGTCTGTTTTTGGAAATATATGATATATGGCCTGGCGGGGTACGAAACCTCGAATTGGATTCTAGTGGCGGGGCTTGCGGGCCGAATCGGGGATTTCCCTCAAGCCGCATGAATAAAGCCTTAGCGCGCAGCGGGCAGACCTGTGAGGCATGTATTTCACGGCTTGCCGACACGACGGAAAATTCATTCGCTTGACGATGGCGGCGCGATTTTTATCATATATCGTATATGATTGGCCGGCGCCCATACACCACAATCGAGGAGACACGCGCATGTTCGAGGAAGTGGATTTCACCGGCAGAAAAGTGCTCATCACGGCCGCGCCGACGGGTTGGGCCTGGAAATGGCCAAGGTGTTCCGGCATGCGGGCGCCTCGGTATTCGTCTGCGACGTCAACCAGGAGCGCCTGGACGCGCTGCCCGCTGAATTGCCCGGCGTGCATGCCATGAAGGCCGACGTATCCGACGAGGCCGGCGTCGACGCGCTTTTCGAAGCCGTCTCGAACACCCTGGGCGGCCTGGACGTGCTCATCAATAATGCCGGCATTGCGGGCCCCACGGGTTTCGTCGAAACCCTGAGCAAGGCCGATTGGGACCGCACGCTGGCGGTGAACATCACCGGCCAGTTCCTGTGCGCGCGCCGCGCCATTCCCATGCTCAAGCAGTCCCGCGCGGCGTCATGATCAATATGTCGTCGGCGGCCGGCCATCTCGGTTTCGCCGGCCGTTCTGTGTATTCGGCTTCCAAGTGGGCGGTCATCGGTTTCACGAAATCGCTGGCCATCGAGCTGGGGCCGCACGGCATCCGCGTCAATGCGATCCTGCCGGGTGCGGTGGAAGGGCCGCGCATCCGCGCGGTCATCGCCGCCAAGGCGGCGACCCTGGGCCGGCCGGTCGAGGAAATCGCCGCCCAGTACGAAAACCAGGCGGCGCTGGGCCGCATGGTGACGGCGCGCGACATCGCCAACATGGCGCTGTTCAACGCCAGCGAGGCCGCGCGCAGCGTGAGCGGGCAGGCCATCGTGGTCGACGGCTTCACGCAGAAGCTCTGCTGATGGGCGCCGGGCAGCGGCCGTGCGCCGCCATCATCGGTTGCGGCCTGATCGGCCAGGGCTGGGCCATCGTATTCGCCCGCATGGGCTGGGAGGCGCGGCTGTACGACCCCGCCGACGGCGCGCCGAGCGGGCGGTGCGAACTCGTGCTGCGGCAGCTGGGCGAGCTCGAGGCGCAGGGCATGGTGGACGACGCCCGCGCCGCCGGAGCGCGGGTAGGCGTGGCCGCCACCCTGCGGGCCGCATTGCGCGGGGCGGCCTACGTGCAGGAGAACTCCCCCGAAAAGGTGGAAGTCAAGCGCGAGCTTTTCTCCCGCCTGGACGCCGAGGCCGATCCCGACGCCGTGATCGGCAGCTCCACGTCCAGCATTCCGGCCAGCGCCTTCACCGGGCACCTGGCCGGGCGCGGCCGCTGCCTGGTGGCGCATCCGGTGAATCCGCCCTACCTGATCCCCGTGGTGGAGATCTGCCCCGCGCCATGGACCGATCCGCGGGCCGTGGCGCGCGCCGCCGACATCATGCGCGCCATCGGCCAGAAGCCCGTGACCCTGCGCCGCGAAATCGAGGGCTTCATTCTCAACCGCCTGCAGGGCGCGCTGCTGCACGAAGCCTTCCGGCTCGCCGGCGCGGGCATCGCGAGCGCCGAAGACATCGACACCACGGTCAAGGACGGCCTGGGCCTGCGCTGGTCTTTCATGGGGCCGTTCGAAACCATAGACCTCAACGCACCGGGCGGCATCGCCGATTACTGCGAACGCTACGGCGGGCTGTACCGCGGTATCGGCGCGTCGCAGGGCGAGTGCGTGCCCTGGGAGGGCGAGCTCGTCCAGACCCTGGCGCGCGAACGCCGCGCGCTGCTGCCCGAGGAAGACCTGGCCCGGCGCCGCTTCTGGCGCGACGAAAAACTCATGCGCCTGATGCGCCACAAACAAAGCAACGGAGACGAGAATGGCTAAAGCCAGACAGAAGGTCATCATCACTTGCGCCGTGACGGGCGCGATCCACACGCCCAGCATGTCGCCGCACCTGCCGGTGACGGCCGACGAGATCGCCGAGGCGGCCATCGGCGCGGCCCGGGCGGGCGCGGCCATGCTGCACCTGCACGCGCGCGATCCGCAGACGGGCAAGCCCTCGCAAGACCCGGCGCTGTTCAAGCCGTTCCTGGAGCGCATCAAGAGCGAAACCGACGCCGTCATCAACATCACCACCGGCGGCAGTCCGCACATGACGGTGGAAGAACGCATGCGCCCGGCCACCACCTTCAAGCCGGAGCTGGCCTCGCTCAACATGGGGTCGATGAACTTTGGCCTCTTCCCCATGCTGAACCGCTTCAAGGAGTTCAAGCACGACTGGGAGCGCGAGCACCTGGAGAACAGCCGCTCGCTGATCTTCCGCAACACCTACCAGGACATCGAGTCGATTCTCGCGCTGGGCAACGCCAACGGCACCCGCTTCGAGTTCGAGTGCTACGACATCAGCCACCTGTACAACCTGGCGCACTTCGTCGACCGCGGCCTGGTGAAGTCGCCGCCCTTCATTCAGTCGGTGTTCGGCATCCTGGGCGGCATCGGCCCGCACCCGGAAGACCTGATGCACATGAAGCGTACGGCCGATCGCCTGTTCGGCTCGGAATACGAGTGGTCCATCCTGGGAGCGGGGCGCAACCAGATGCCGCTGGCGACCATCGGCGCGGCCATGGGGTCCAACGTGCGCGTGGGGCTGGAGGACTCGCTGTGGATCGGCCCCGGCCAGCTCGCGGAGTCGAACCGCGTGCAGGTCGAACGCATTCGCAGCATCATCGAGGCGCTCAACCTGGAGGTGGCGACGCCGGACGAGGCCCGCGCCAAGCTGGGCCTGAAAGGCAAGGACAACGTGGCGTTCTGAAAAGGGGGCAGGCGCGGCCGGCTTAGGCGCGGCCGGCTCAGGCGCGGCCGGCTCAGGCGCGGCGCCGCAGGGCGTGGCCAGCTCGGCGACCGTCAGCCGCCGGTCGAAATTGGCGGCGTGGCGGGCCTTGAGCGTGAGGCTGGCCGCGGTTTCGAGCACCCCGTCGTCGAAAGGCTGGGCGCCCAGCTCACGCAGGCTGCGCGGCAGGCCGACGGCCCCGTACCACTGCGTGAGGGTTTGCAGCATGTCGTCGTCGCGCCGTTCCAGATCGAGCTGTACCAGCAGGCCCAGCGCCACCTGCAGCCCGTGCAGCGCGGCGGCACGCCGGGAATGCGCGGCAGGCCGCGCGTAAGGGCGTGGGCGATGGACAGGCCGCCGCTTTCGAACCCGAGTCCGCTCATGAGGATCATGGCTTCCACCACCCGCTCGAAGGCGGGCGTGGGCCGCCGGTGCCGGCCGCGTCCAGGGCCGCCGCCCCATCGGCCAGCAGTACGCGCAGGCAGCCGTCGGCAATGCATTGCGCCGTGAGCGGCGGCGCCGCGTCGTACATATTGAGCCCGCCGTTGCGCGCGCATTGCCCGGCCTCGAACTTCTTGGAAACGGCGTCGCCCAGGCCGGCGCGGAAGAAATGCGCCGGCGCGGTGGCGATGACCGCCGTGTCCACCAGCACGATGGTGGGATTGAACAGCATGTGCTCGACGGCGAGGAGCTGGTGATGCGCGTCGTAGAGCACGTAGTTCTTGCTGGTGGGCGCGTCGTTGGATGCCACCGTGGGCACGGTGAGCAGATGGCGGTGCACCGACTTGGCCACCGCCTTGCCCGCGTCCAGCGCCTTGCCGCCGCCCACGGCGATCACCATGTCGGGCGCCGCCCGCGCGGCCTGCGAGCGCAGCGATTGCACCTGGTCCGGCGTGAGGTCGCCTTCCACGAAGAGAGGCGTCAGGCCCACCTGCCGCGACGCGCAGAGGCTTTCGATCTTCGGGCCCAGCATGCCGTGCACGTGGCGGTCGATGACCAGCGCGGCGCGGGGGCCGAACAGCGCCGCGTAATCGCCCAGCGATTCCAGCGCGCCGGGGCCCTGCACATAGCGGCCCGGCGCCGAAGATCTTCAGCATGCTTGCTCCCTATTTGTTGCGTGCGCCTGGCGGGCGGTAGTCGAGTTCTTTTTCGCGCTCCACCAGCCAGTCGATCATGATCTTGCCGCCCCATACCAGATCGGCCTGGATGGCCTTGGCGGCGGCCTCGGAATCGCGCGCGGCCAACGCCTCCAGCACGGCCTCGTGGCGGTGCTGCCCCTGGGAGTAGTCCAGCCCCGCGGTCTTGACGTGGAACACCTTCAGGATGGGCCCGGTAATGACCCAGAACGATTCCACGGTGTTGCGCAAAATGGGCTTGTTGCTGGCTTCCAGGATGGCGAAATGAAACTTGCGGTTGAGGTAGCTGGCGCGCTTGGGGTCGGTGGACGTGCAGGAAATGAATTCCTGCTGCAGCGCGATCAGGTTGTCGAGCTGCTTGCGCGTGATGTTCTTGGCGGCCTCGGCCGCGCCCATGCCTTCGAGGTGGAAGCGGATCTGCTGGATTTCGCGCAGCTTCTCGGAGTTGACGTAGGGCACGTACACCGCGGTGGCGGCCTGCATTTCCAGCCCCTGTTCGCTGATGAGGCGGAAGATGGCCTCGCGCACGGGCGTGATGGACACGCCCATTTCCTGGGCCAGTTCGCCGATGATGAGGCGCTCGCCGGGCTCGTACTGCCCGTTGATGAGGGCGTTGCGGATTTCGTTGTAGACCCTGACGGACAGGTTCTCTTTCTTGACCGGTTTGAGACTGGGCATGGCGGTAAAGGCTGGCGGGTAGGGAGTCCGGGAACGGATTCTAGCCCGTCGTAGCCTGGGCGAAGCGATGAATATATATTATATATCATATATTATTGGAGAAAACGGCGGCGCCGGAAACGGCGGGCCCGGTTTCGGACGAAAAGCCAGGGCCGCGCGGCGCGCGATATCCTGCCCTGTCGCAAGATAAAGAGGAGCATCCACTCATGAAGGAAATCAGCGGCAACACCCGGCTGTTCGGCATCCTGGCCGATCCCATCTATCACGTGAAAACGCCCCAGCGCCTGAACGAGCATTTCGCGCGCATCGGTTTCGACGGCGTGTGCGTGCCGTTGCATGCGCGGCCCGACAACCTGGCGGCGGTGGTGGCCGGCCTGCGGGCGCTGGAAAACCTGGGCGGCTTCGTCGTCACCATGCCGCACAAGTCCGCCATCCTGGCGCTGGTGGACGAGGTGTCGCCGGTGGCGCAGAAAATCGGCGCGGCCAACGTGGTGCGGCGCAAACCGGACGGCCGCCTGGTGGCGGACATGCTGGACGGCGAGGGTTTCGTGCGCGGCCTGCGCGAGGCGGGCATCGATCCCGCCGGCAAGAGCGCCTATCTGGCCGGCGCCGGAGGCGCGGCCAACGCCATCGGCTTCGCGCTGGCGCAGGCGGGCGTGTCGCGGCTCACCATCGCCAACCGCACCACGGCCAAGGCCGAAGACCTGAAGGCCCGCATCCTGTCGCTGCATCCGCAGGCGCGCATTGACATCGGCGGCCCCGATCCTGCCGGGCACGACCTGGTCGTCAATGGCACCTCGCTGGGCATGAAGGAAAACGATCCGCTGCCGCTGGACGCCAGCCGCCTGGCACCCGACCAGATCGTATGCGAAGTCATCATGCAGCCGCAGGACACGCCGCTGCTGCGCGCCGCCCAGGCGCGCGGCTGCCGCATCCACTATGGCGCTCCCATGCTGGCCTGCCAGATCGCGCTGATGGCGGAAACCATGGGCGTGAAGCCGCGCGACGCTTCCGGAACCGCGAGATGAGCGACTTCGATTTCATCATCGCCGGCGGGGGCACCGCCGGCTGCATCCTGGCCAACCGCCTGAGCGCGAGCGGCCGGCACCGGGTCCTGATGCTGGAGGCCGGCCACGAGGCCCGCAGCATGTGGATCTCGATTCCGGCGGGCTTCTCCAAGCTGCTGGTCAATCCGGAATACAACTGGCGCTTCGCCACCGAGCCCGAAGACAACACGCTGGGCCGCGTGATTTCCGTGCCGCGCGGCAAGGGCCTGGGAGGATCGTCCCTCATCAACGGCATGATCTACGTGCGCGGCCTGCCCTCCGACTACGACGCCTGGGAGGCGGCGGGCGCCGCGGGCTGGGGCTTTCGCAGCGTGGAGCGCGTATTCCGCAAGATCGAGAACTACGAGGCTGGCGACGAAACCCGGGGCAAGCAGGGGCCCATGTACCTGGAAGAGGTTTCGGAGCGCTTTCCGGTTTCGGATGCCTATGTGCAGGCCGCGCAGCAGGCCGGCCTGCCCTGGAACCCCGATTACAACAGCGGCGTACAGGAAGGGGTGGGCTATTACCAGGTGCTGCAGCGCCATGGCCGGCGCTGGAGCGTGGTGGACGGCTACCTCAGGCCCGCCTCGGGGCGCGCCAATCTCAAGATCGAATGCGGCGCGCACGTCACCCGGCTCGTGTTCGAGGGCAGGCGCTGCGTGGGCGTGGCCTACCGCAAGAACGGCGAGGAGCACGTCGTGCGCGCGGGCCGCGAAACCCTGGTCTGCCTGGGCGCGGTGCAGTCGCCGCAATTGCTGGAGCTTTCCGGCGTGGGCGACCCCGACCGCTTGCGCGCGCATGGCATCGCGATCGTGCATGCGCGGCCCGGCGTGGGCGAGAATTACATCGACCACTTCGCCACCCGCATGAACTGGCGGGTCAAAGGCGCCGTCACCCTCAACGAGATGTCGCGCGGCTGGCGCCTGGCGCGCCAGGTGGCGCGCTACTACCTGCGCCGCAAGGGCATCCTCACGCTGGGCACGGGCCTGGTGCACAGCTTCGTGAAGAGTTCGCCGGGGCTGCCGGCGGCCGACGTGCAGTATTTCTTCGTGCACGCCAGCTACGCCAACGCCGCCGAGCGCATCCTGGACCGCCACCCCGGCATGACCCTGGGCGTGGCCCAGCTTCGCCCCGAATCCGCAGGCAGCATCCACATCCGGTCGGCCGATCCCATGGCGGCGCCGGTCATCCGGCCCAACTTCCTGTCCGCCCAGGTCGACCGCGACAGTCTCATCGGCGGCATGCGGATGGCGCGCCACATCGTCGGGCAGCCCGCCTTGCGGCCCTACATCGCGTCCGAGACCAGTCCGGGCATGGAGGTCCAGACCGACGAGCAATGGCTGGATTTCGCGCGGCGCAACGGCCAGACCATCTACCACCCCATCGGCACCTGCCGCATGGGCGCCGACCCGGCCGCCGTGACCGACCCGCGGCTGCGGGTCCATGGCCTGGAGGGCCTGCGCGTGGTCGACGCCTCGGTCATGCCCAGGATGGTGTCGGGCAATACCCAGGCCGCCGTCATGATGGTGGCCGAGCGCGGCGCGGAGATGATCCTGGAAGACGCGGGCTGAACGCCGCGGCTATGATGCTGGCCGGGCATTTTCGTCATTTTCCAGGGAGCCGCCTTGAACCACGACTCTTCGCGCCTGGTGCGCATCGACCCCACGCAAATGCAGAACGCCGAGCCCGGAAAGCCGCGCCGCCCCATTTCGGGCGACGCCGCTTTCCTTGCCGTTACCGCCTTCGAGGGCCATGGCGGCAAGGCCGAGGCCGGCGTCTGGGAAAGCTCGGCCGGCAGCTTCCAGGCCAATACCGCGGGCTACATCGAGTTCGGCTACATCGTCGCCGGCGAAGCCCGGCTGGTGGACCCGGACGGCACCGTGCACGAACTGAGGCCCGGCTCCGCCTTCGTCATGCCGGACGGCTACACCGGCCGCTGGGAAGTGGACCGCTCCGTGCGCAAGATCTACTTCATCGCGCGGCGGTAGCCCCAGGGCGACCCGGATCCTACTGCGCACGCAGGCCCAGCTCGGCCACGAACTTCTTTTCCTCGGCGACCTGGCGCACGGCAAACGCTGTGTAGGCTTCGCTGTCCATCAGCATGTGGGGCTGGTCGGCGTTGTCCAGCGCGCGGTTGTATTCCGGGTCGCGCGACGCGCGATGAAACGCCGTCTGCAGCGTTTTCACGACAGCGGGATCCATGCCCCTGGGGCCGGCGATGCCTACCGGGTTGGAGGCGACGATGTCGTAGCCCAGCTCGACCAGCGTGGGCGCCCGCGGCACGCGGCGGGCCCGCTCGCTGGCGATCACCGCCAGCAGCCGCGCCTTGCCGGTGTCTATCATCGGCCCCCAGCCCGCGTCGGCCACCATCTGGATGTGCCCGCCCAGCAGCGCGGTGGTTTCCTCGGCCGCGCCCTTGAACGGGATGAAGTTGAAGCGCGCGCCCGTCAGGCGCGACAGGCGCTCGATGGCGATGCGCCCGGACCCGCCCGCTCCGGTTCCGCCGTAGCTGATCGCATCGGGACGCGCGCGGGCGTCGGCGATCAGGTCGGCCAGCGAGTTCCAGGGAGCGTCCTGGCGCACCACGATGCCATACGAATAGGCGGTCATGCAGGCGATATAGGTGAAGTCGCGCAGCGGATCGTAGTTGACCGGCTGCAGAAAAGGGTAGCGGAACAGCGTGCCCACCACCACCGAAACCGTATAGCCGTCGGGCGCGGCGGAATGCGCCATGGCGGCCGGGCCCAGTGTCCCGCCCGCGCCGGGACGGTTGGCGACGACGACGGGCTGTCCCAGTTCGCGCGCGGCCGCGACCGACAGCGCGCGCATCTGCGTATCGGTTGCGCCGCCGGCGGGAAAAGGCACGATGAGCGTCACCGGTCGCTCGGGAAAGGCCGGCGCGCGCGACGCCTGCGGCAGGGCGAGGGCGGCGGGCAGGCCCAGGCCGAGTTTGAGCAGCGAGCGGCGTCTGGGCGACGGCGGGCGATGGAAGGGTTGCGTCATGGGTGTCTCCGTCCTTGTCTTGGTGGGAATTGACGCGCGGCGCCTGCATGTCCCTACAGGGCGATGCCGCGCGCGGCCAGGCTGGCGATTTCGGCGGGCGGATAGCCCGCCTCGCGCAGAACCTGTTCGGTATGCTCACCCGGCTCGGGGGCCTGGCGGCGGATGGCGAATTCGAATCCCGACATCTTGACGGGGCAGGCGATATGAAGGACCGCGCCGTGGCGGGGATGCTCGGTGCGGCGCAGCATCCCGCGCGCCACCACCTGCGGCTGCGCCAGGCTCTCGGCCAGGGTCAGCACCGGAGAGACGCAGCAGTCCGTTCCCTCGAAAAGGGATGCCCAGTGGGCCAGCGGACGGGAACCGATGATGGCGGCCAGTGCGGCCCGCAGTGCCGGCTGGCGTGCGGGATCGCGATGGCCGGCCAGCAGGTCGGGGCGCTCCAGCCGGCGGCACAGCGCCTCCCAGAATTTGGGCTCCAGCGCGGCCACGGCCAGCCAGCGGCCATCGCGGGTGCGGTACTGGCCATAGCACGCCAGCCCGCCCGACAGCGCGTCGGTGCCCGGGGGGCGGGTGCCGCCGCTGGCGTTCAGCGTGGCCAGCGCACCACGTTGCCGGCCAGCAAGCCGTCGGCGATGGCGATGTCCACATGGCGACCGATTCCGGTGCGCCGGGCATCGAACAGGGCGGCGAGCACGCCCATGACGGCGGTCAGCGATCCGCCCAGCACGTCGGCCACCGGCAGATTCGACAGCGCGGGCTCGCCCGATGCGCCGGCCATCTGCTCCGCCACGCCCGTGCACGAGGCGTAATTGAGGTCGTGCCCGGCTTCTCCGCTGCGCGGGCCGTCCTGGCCGTAGCCGCTGATGCTGCAATACACCAGGCGCGGATTCTCCGCCGCGAGCGTGGCGTAATCGGCGCCCAGGCGGGCGGCCACGCCCGGGCGGAAGCTTTCGATCAGCACGTCCGCGCCGCGCGCCAGCGCAGCCAGCGCCTTCCTGCCGTCCGGCTGCTTCAG
>NZ_LHSJ01000041.1:0-4733 GCF_001270295.1 Achromobacter sp. DMS1
CGCGCGTCCCGCGGCCAGAGGCCGGCCCTGCGGATTGCGCTCGGCGGCATACTCGCAAATGGCCAGCGAATCCCAGACCGCGAAATCGTCGTCGAGCAGCACCGGCACCAGCCCCGCCGGCGAGAGCGCGCCGAGGCGGCGGGAGAATTCCTCGGTGAAGAAGCCCAGCTTTTCTTCCCGGAACGGGATGCCGGCGGCCCGCAGCGCGAGCCAGGCGCGCAGCGACCAGGACGAGTAATTCTTGTTGCCGATGATGAGGGTGTACATGACGCAGCCTCCCGGGCGTGGCCCTATGTGGCGTTCGATCGTTTCAGCAGTTTGGCGAGGTAGTGGCCGGTGTGGCTGGCTTCGCAGGCCGCCACGTCTTCGGGCGTGCCCTGCGCCACCACCCGGCCCCCGCCGTCGCCGCCTTCCGGGCCCATGTCGATGAGCCAGTCGGCGGTCTTGATGACGTCCAGGTTGTGCTCGATGATGAGCACGGTGTTGCCGCTGTCCACCAGCTGGTTGAGCACCTGCAGCAGCAGTTCGATGTCGCGGAAGTGCAGGCCCGTGGTGGGTTCGTCCAGGATGTACAGGGTGCGCCCGGTGCTGCGCCGGGAAAGCTCCTGCGACAGCTTTACGCGCTGGGCCTCGCCGCCCGACAGCGTGGTGGCGCTCTGGCCCAGCCGGATGTACGACAGCCCCACGTCGATGAGCGTGTGCAGCTTGCGCGCGATGGCGGGCACGGACTCGAAGTATTCCAGCGCCTGCTCCACCGTGAGGTCCAGCACCTCGCTGATGTTGCGGCCGCGGTAGCGGATCTCGAGCGTTTCGCGGTTGTAGCGCTTGCCGTGGCAGACGTCGCAGGGCACGTACATGTCGGGCAGGAAGTGCATTTCCACCTTGACCACGCCGTCGCCCTGGCAGGCCTCGCAGCGCCCGCCCTTGACGTTGAAGCTGAAGCGGCCCGGATCGTAGCCGCGGCTGCGGGCCTCCGGCACGCCGGCGAACAGTTCGCGGATGGGCGTGAAGAGGCCCGTGTACGTGGCCGGGTTGCTGCGCGGGGTGCGCCCGATGGGGCTCTGGTCCACGCTGATGATCTTGTCGAAATTCTCCAGCCCCTGCATGGCCGTATAGGGCGCGGGCTCGCTTTGCGCATGATGAAGCTGGCGGGCCACCGCGATCGCGAGCGTGTCGTTGACCAGGGTGGACTTGCCCGAGCCGGACACGCCGGTCACGCACACCAGCCGGCCGGCCGGGATGCGCAGGTCGACGTTCTTGAGGTTGTTGCCGCTGGCGCCCGTGAGGACCAGCCATGGCATGTCGTCGGTGACGGGGCGGCGCGCCGGGATGGCGATGGCGCGCTGGCCGCTCAGGTACTGTCCGGTGAGCGAGGCGGGATCGCGTTGCACGTCCTCGGGGCTGCCCTGGGCCACGACCTGGCCGCCGTGTTCGCCGGCGCCCGGGCCCATGTCGATCACCCAGTCGGCCATGCGGATCATGTCTTCGTCGTGCTCGACCACGATGACGCTGTTGCCGAGGTCGCGCAGGTGCTGCAGCGTGCCGATGAGGCGGTCGTTGTCGCGCTGGTGCAGGCCGATGGAGGGCTCGTCCAGCACGTACATCACGCCCGTCAGCCCCGAGCCGATCTGGCTGGCGAGCCGGATGCGCTGCGCTTCGCCGCCGGAGATGGTGTCGGCGCTGCGGTCCAGTGACAGGTAATTCAACCCGACGTTGTTCAGGAAACTCAGCCGCGCCTCGATCTCGCGCACGATGCGCTGGGCGATTTCCTGCTTGGCGCCGCTCAGGCTCAGCGCGCGGAACCACTCCAGGCAGGTCGACAGCGGCATGGCCTCGACTTCGTAAATGGCCTGGCCGCGCCGCTCGCCGCCGCGCGGCTCCTGGCCGATCAGCACGTTGCGGGCCTCGGCGCGCAGGCGCGAGCCGCCGCACTCCGGGCAGACCTTGATGTTGCGGTACTTGCCCAGCTCTTCGCGCACCGTGGCCGAGTCGGTCTCGCGCCAGCGCCGCTCCAGGTTGGGAATCACGCCTTCGAAAATGTGGCGCTTGACGGTGCTGCGGCCTTTTTCGTTGAGGTAGAGGAAGGAGATTTCCTCGTCGCCCGATCCGTAGAGCACCTTGTCGCGGAGCGCCTCGGGCAGCTCTTCGAACGGCTGCTCGATGTCGAATTCGTAGTGGGCGGCCAGGCTGGTGAGCAGCGAATGCGTGAAGGCATTGCGGCGGTCCCAGCCCCGGATCGCGCCGGCCGCCAGGCTGAGCTCCGGAAACGCCACCACCCGTTTCGGGTCGAAGAACCCCACGTGCCCGATGCCGTCGCAGCTCGGGCAGGCGCCCATGGGATTGTTGAAGCTGAACAGGCGCGGTTCCAGTTCGGGCAGGCTGTGGCTGCATACGGGGCAGGCGTAGCGGCTGGAGAACACCTGTTCGCGCCCGCTGTCCATGTCCAGCGCCAGCGCCCGGCCTTCGGCGAGCTGCAGCGCGGTTTCGAAGCTCTCGGCCAGGCGCTGCTTGCTTTCCGGCTTGATGCGCAGGCGGTCGATCACCACGTCGATGTCGTGCTTTTCCGTCTTCTTGAGCGGGGCCATGCCGTCGATTTCCTGCATCTGGCCGTCCACGCGCAGGCGCACGTAGCCCTGCGCCTGCAGGCTGGCGCATTCGTCCTCGAAGCTGCCCTTCTTGCCGCGCGCGATAGGCGCCAGCACCGCCAGGCGCGTCTCGGCGGGCCAGGCCAGCACCGCGTCCACCATCTGGCTCACACTCTGGGCCTGCAGCGGCAGACCGTGATCCGGGCAGTAAGGCGTGCCCACGCGCGCGTACAGCAGGCGCAGGTAATCGTGGATTTCAGTGATGGTGCCCACGGTAGAGCGCGGATTGTGCCCCGCCGCCTTCTGCTCGATGGAGATCGCGGGAGAGAGCCCCTCGATGAGATCCACGTCCGGCTTGTCCATCAGCTGCAGGAACTGCCGCGCGTAGGCCGACAGGCTTTCCACGTAGCGCCGCTGCCCTTCCGCGTACAGCGTGTCGAAGGCCAGCGACGACTTTCCCGAGCCGGACAGGCCGGTTACCACTACGAGCTTGTGGCGCGGGAGGTCCAGGGAAACGTTCTTCAGGTTGTGGGTGCGCGCACCCCGAATGCGTATGGTCACGGTATGGTCACGCCAAGCGGGCTCTTTTCAGGCGTTTCAAAGGCCAACTTGGTACTATAGCGCGCCGAATCCCCCCGCGTTGGACCGCCGTCCTGGCGGTGCGCAGCGCGGCGCGGCGCCGAGCCGCGCAATCAGATCACGCGCGCGTCCGTTGCCGGATGCGCGGCTTTCGACATGGTGACCCCCCGCATGCCGGCAGAACCGAAACTCAAGCTGACCCCCTCCGAACGCCGTGCCAGCGTGGCGCTGTCCGGCCTGTTCGCCGCGCGGATGCTGGGCCTGTTCCTGCTGCTGCCGGTTTTGCCGTGGCCGCGCGCGGCCTGCCCGGCGGCGAGGATCCGGCCCGCGTCGGCCTGGCGCTGGGCATGTACGGCCTCACGCAGGCCTTCATGCAGATTCCGTTCGGGCTGGCCTCCGACCGCTGGGGGCGCCGGCCGGTCGTGGTGTTCGGGCTGCTGCTCTTCGTCATAGGCAGCGTGGTCTGCGCGCGCGCCCCGGACGTATTCTGGATCACCATCGCCGCGCCCATCGGCCGCCGCCTCAGCGAAAGCAAGCAGCAGGTGCCGCACTTCTACCTCACGGTGGACTGCCGCATGGATGCGCTGCTGGCCCTGCGCGCACAGGCGAACCAGGGCGTCGCCGTGAAAATTTCGGTCAACGACTTCATCGTGCGCGCCGCCGCCCTGGCGCTGCGCGCGGTCCCGGAAGTCAACGCCTGCTGGCAGGAAGACGCCATCGCGTTCCACGAGGCCGCCGACATCTCGGTGGCCGTGGCCACCGAGGGCGGCCTGGTCACGCCCATCGTGCGCGACGCGGACCGCAAGCCGCTCTCGGCCATCGCGGACGAGATCGCCGAACTGGCCGCGCGCGCCAGAATCAACCGCCTCAGGCCCGAGGAGTTCAGCGGCGGTTCGCTCACGGTGAGCAACCTGGGCATGTACGGCATCCGGCAGTTCGCCGCCATCGTCAATCCGCCGCAGGCCGCCATCCTGGCGGTGGGCGCGGCCGAGCGGCGCGCCGTGGTGGACGAGGACGGCGGCATCGTGGCGGCCTCGGTGATGACGGCCACCCTCTCGGCGGATCACCGCGTGGTGGACGGCGCGGTCGGCGCGCGCTGGCTGGCAGCCTTCCGCGCGCTGATCGAAAACCCCGTGCGCATCCTGGTGTGAGCCGCCCCATGTCCAAGACCGAATTCGACCTGGCCGTCGTGGGCGGCGGCCCCGGCGGTTACGTGGCCGCCCTCCGCGGCGCGCAGCTCGGCATGTCCGTGGCGCTGGTGGAACGGCGCCGCGCTGGGCGGCATCTGCCTGAACTGGGGCTGCATTCCCACCAAGGCCCTGCTGCATAGCGCCGCCGTGCTGCGCGCCTGCCGCGAAGCCTCGGGCTACGGCGTGACGGGCGCGGACGCGGCCCGGTCCGACCTGGCGGCCATGGTGGCGCGCTCGCGCGCGGTGGCGGGCCGGCTGGGCCAGGGTGTGGCCCACCTCATGAAAAAGAACGGAATCGCCGTGTTCCGGGCCAGCGCGCGCCTGGACGGCGCCGGCCGCTGGCGCTGATGCCGGCCCCGCGCTGTCCGCCTCGCACATC
>NZ_LHSJ01000041.1:5846-25958 GCF_001270295.1 Achromobacter sp. DMS1
CGCCGGCTGCGCGATCAGCCGCGACGCGGTCATTTCGGCCGCCAGGCGGTCCAGCGGATCGCGGGCGGCGCCACTGCGCCTCCTCTTCCTTGCTGCGGTAGCCGAAGGCGCTGCCGGGGAAGGGGCCATTCTGGTGGAAATAGCGGTACACGTCGGCTTCCACGATGACGGGGCCGTTGCCGGCGCGCATGTGCGCCACCGCTTCCGACATGGCCAGGTGCACGGCCAGCGGATCCATGCCGTCCACCTGCCAGGACGGGATGCCGAAACCCAGGCCGCGGGCCGACAGGCGCGGCTCGGCGGTGGATTCCTCCACGGTGGTCGAGACCGCGTAGCGGTTGTTCTCGATGAAGAAGCACAGCGGAAGTTTCCAGGCCGCGGCCAGGTTCATGGTTTCGAGCACGGAGCCGATGTTCACCGCGCCGTCGCCGAAGTAGGTGACGGCCACGCGGTCGGTGCCGGCGTGCCGGTGCGCCCAGGCCGCGCCGGCCGCCAGCGGCACGCCGCCGCCCACGATGGCGTTGGTGCCCAGCGCGCCGGCCTCCAGCCAGCGCAGGTGCATGGAGCCGCCGCGGCCCCGGCAGTAGCCCTGCGCCAGTCCCATGATCTCGGCCAGCGTGCGCTGCAGCACCTCGTCGATGGCGGGCGTGAGCGGGTCGGCGGGGTCCAGGCCGCCGGGCGCCGCGTGCTGCAGGGCCTTGGCCAGGAACTGGTGGTGGCCGCGGTGCGAGCCGTTGACCTGGTCGCCCGGGCCCAGGGCCAGCACCGAGCCCACGGCGCCGCCTTCCTGGCCGATGGAAGAATGCGCAGGGCCGTGCACCAGCCCTTCGGCGGCCAGTTCGAGCACGGTTTCCTCGAATGCGCGGATCCAGTGCAGTTGGGTCAGCATGGTGGCCAGCAGCGCCGGGTCGGCCTGCTGCCAGTCCTGCGCGTCTGCCGTCAGTTGCCGCCAGGGCGCCTGCGGCGCAAGCGGGTGGTGGGTGGCCATGAGTCGGTCTCCAGAATGTGTCGCGGGTGGGTTCAGAGGTAGCAGTAGCGGCTCCAGCCGCCGTCGGCCACCAGGGTGTGTCCGTTGATGTAGGCGGCCTGGCGCGAACCCAGGAAAACGGCCAGTTCGGCCATCTCGCCGGGCTGGGCCAGGCGGCGCAGCGGCGTGCGCTGCCGCAGGCGTTCGGGGTCGAGCCGGCCGCGCGCGGCCAAGTCGCGCACCAGGTCGGTTTCCACATAGCCGGGCGCGAGCGCATTGACGCGCACGCCCGCCGGCCCCCATTCGACCGCCAGGGTTTCGGTCAGCAGCACCACCGCGCCCTTGGTGGCGCAGTAGGCGGCGCGGTCGGGCGCGGCCACCACGCCGTACATGGAAGCCAGGTTGATGATGCAGCCCTCGCCGCGCGGCACCATGCGCCGCCCGGCCGCCTGCGCGCACAGGAACACGCCGGTGAGATTGATGTCCACGGCGCGCCGCCATTCGTCCACCGTCACCTCCAGCGTGGGCTTGTTGGCGGAGACGCCGGCATTGTTGACCAGCACGTCGAGGCCGCCGAACGCGGCCTCGGCCTGGGCAAAGGCCCGCTCCACCGCATCGGCGTCGGCGACGGACGCCGGGCAGGCCAGGGCCTGTCCGCCCTGCGCGGCGATGCCGGCGACAGCGCTGCGCAGGGCGTCCTCGTCCAGGTCCAGCAGGGCCACGCGCGCTCCCTGGCGCGCATAGGCCCGGGCGGTGGCCAGGCCTATGCCCCGGGCGCCGCCCGTCACCACCACCGATTTGCCGACCAGGTCGGCATGCCTGACTCCGGAATCCGCCGGGGCGGCGTCGATCTTGTGCACGTTGATAGCCTCTTGTTGAGATGCGGCCGGCGCTCAGACCGCCAGCCATTCCTGGACCACGTCCTGGCGCTCCTGCAGCGCCGGCGGCGGGCCCTCGAAAACGATGCGGCCGTGCCCCATCACGCTTACGCGCGTGGACACCTTGAGGGCGATGGTCAGCTTCTGCTCCACCAGCACCACCGACACGCCGCGACGGTGGATGTCGCGGATCACGTCGGCGATCACTTCGACGATCTTGGGCGCCAGCCCCTCGGTGGGCTCGTCGATCAGCATGACCTTGGGATTGCCCAGCAGCGAGCGGCACATGGTGAGCATCTGCTGCTCGCCGCCGGACAGATTGCCCGCGCGCGTGGCGCGGCGCTCTTTCAGGCGCGGGAAATAATCGAACATCTGATCCACCGTCCAGGCCGGCGCGTCGGAGCGCGCGGGCTGCATGCCCATGCGCAGGTTTTCGTCCACCGTCAGGTTGGCGAACACCTCGCGCTCCTCGGGCACGAAGCCCAGGCCGGCCCGGGCGATCTCGAAGGGACGTCTGTTGGTGATGTCGCGCCCTTGCATGGCGATGCGCCCGGCGGTGACGTCCACCAGCCCCATGATGCTTTTCATGGTGGTGGAGCGGCCCGCGCCGTTGCGGCCCAGCAGGCTGACCACCTCGCCGCGGCCCACCGACAGGTCGATGCCGTGCAGGATGTGGCTTTTGCCATAGTGGGCGTGGACGCCTTGCAGCGTGAGCAGGGGCGTGCTGTCTTGCGCGCTCATATTGTTTCCTCTCCCAGGTAGGCCTCGCGCACCCGCGCGTCGGCGCGGATCTCGGCGGGCGTGCCGGTGGCGAGGATTTCGCCGTAGACCAGCACGCTGATGCGGTCGGCCAGCGAAAACACCACTTGCATGTCGTGCTCCACGATGAGCAGGGTGCAGTCGCGCGTCACTTCCTTGATGAGCGCCACGGTGTAGTCCACTTCGTGCTGGGACATGCCGGCCATGGGTTCGTCCAGCAGGATCACCTTGGGGCGCGAGGCCAGCGTCATGCCGATTTCCAGCGAGCGCTGCTCGGAGTAGTTGAGATCGCCGGCGGCGGTGTCGCGCCTGGCGGCCAGGCGCACTTTCTCCAGCAGGCGGTCCACGTCCTCGTTCACGGCCCGGTTGCGCGCCACCGGACGCCAGAAGTCATAGACCCGTCCGTGCATGCGCAGCACGGCCAGGCGCAGGTTCTCATGCACCGACAGGCGCGGGAAGACGTTGGTGATCTGGAACGAGCGCGCCAGGCCCTGGCGGTTGATGCGCTCGGGCGGCAGGCCGCCGATGGCGCGGCCGCGCAGTTCGATGCGGCCCGAGGTGGGCGCGAACGAGCCCGACATCAGGTGGAACAGCGTGGACTTGCCCGCGCCGTTGGGGCCGATGACGGCGTGGCGCTCGCCGGCATGCACGCTCAGGTTCACGCCGCGGATGATCTGCGCGTCGCCGAAGGACTTGCGCACGTCGGTCAGGGTGAGAATGTCGTGAGTCATTGCGCCGTCTCCAGCTTGCGGGCGGGGCCGGGCTCGGCGCGCCAGAGCGCGGACGCCCAGCGGCAGGCAGCCAGCCCCAGGAGGAAGAGCGCCAGCGGCCACAGCCAGGTCGAGACGGCTCGCGGCGCCCATTCGTTGCCGAAAAGCGGAATGGCCGGCCAGGCGGCGTCGGGGTTCATGGCGAGCAGCGAGCGGTAGTCGCGCGCGAAAATGCGCTGCAGCATTTCCACCGTGAACACCGTGGCCGCCGCCAGCAGCAGGCCCGCCGCCGCCGAGACAGCCGCGCGCGGCAGCCAGTCGGCCAGGCCGCGCTCGCGCAGCGAGCGGGCGGCGCGCTGCACCAGCCCCACCAGCCCGTCGGGCACGAAGAGCATCACCAGCACGAACAGGATGCCCTGGTACAGCAGCCACGAGCGTGTGATGTCGGCCAGCGTCTGCGACAGGAAAGTCAGCACCGACGCGCCCAGCACCGGCCCCAGGAAGGCATTGACCCCGCCGATGTAGGCGAACAGCACGGCGTCGGTGGACAGCTTGACGTCGAACAGCACGTAGTTGCCGGCCTCGATGTTCAGCGCCTGCAGCCCGCCCGCGATGCCGGCGAACATGGCCGACAGCGCGAACACCAGCGTCTTGAGGGTATGGGGGCGGTAGCCCAGGTAACGCAGGCGGTGGGCGTTTTCGCGCAGCCCGAGCGTGAGCCGCCCCAGCGGCGTGCGCGTCAGGCCGTACAGCGCGGCCAGCGAGGCCAGCACCCAGGCCAGCACCAGGAAATACACTTCCGTGTCCGAGCCGAAGCCGAAGCCCCAGGCCGGCATGCGCATGGCGGACAGTCCCGCCTCGCCGCCGAACACGCTCTTCAGGTGAGGCGCCAGGGCATGCAGCAGCTCGGCCAGCGCCAGCGTGATCATCGAGAAGTACACCCCGGAGCGCATGGTGGCGAACCAACCCGCCAGCAGGCCGAACACCAGGCCGGCCGCGCCGCCGGCCAGCGGCATCAGGGGCGTGGGCAGCAGGCCCGCGCCGCCCAGTGCGTTCATGGCGTGGATGGTGGCGAAGGTGCCCACGCCGAAATAGGCGGCGTGGCCGAAGGACAGCATGCCGCCCTGGCCCGCGAGCAGATTGAAGGCGCAGGCAAAGAGCGCGGCGATCAGCATCTGCACCGCCGCCACGATCTGGCCCGCCGGCAGCAGCCAGGGCAGGGCGCACAGCAGCGCCACGCACAGCGCCAGCAGGACGATTCCGGTTGCGTGTCGGGCCCGGCTCATGCCTGTTCTCCCTTCAGGCCCGAAGGCTTGACCATCAGCACCACCAGCATGAGCAGAAAGGGCAGCGTGGCCGCCAGGCTGGAAGTCTTCACGGTCATCAGGCCGCCCACGCTTTCGGCCCATTCGCCCGCGCCGAAGAGGCCGAAGAGCGTGGCCAGGCTGGCGTCGATGCCCACCGAAAAGGAACTGAGCAGGCCGATGAGCAGCGAGGCGATCATGGCGCCTTCCAGCGAGCCCAGCCCGCCCACCACCACGACCACGAACACCAGCACGCCCAGCTCCAGCGCCATGTTGGGGTTGGTGGTGTAGAACGCCCCGGCCACCGCGCCGGCCAGGCCGGCCAGCGCCGCGCCCACGCCGAACACGCTCATGAACACCAGCGGCACGTTGTGGCCCAGCGCCTCGGCCATGCGCGGGCGGTAGATGGCCGAGCGCACCACGATGCCCACGCGGGTGCGCGACAGCAGCAGGTAGATGACGCCGAACATGGCCAGCGACACGCCGCCCATGAGCAGGCGGTAAAAAGGATAGTCCGCGTTGAAGACGCGGAAGGCCGCGAAATTGAGGAACTGCGGCACGCGGTAGTCCACCGGGAAATCGCCGTAGAAGAGCTTGACGAGCTCGGCCACGATGAAGGCCAGCCCGAACGTGACCAGCAGCTCCTGCGCGTGGCCGAACTTGTGCACGCGGCGCAGGAAAAAGCGTTCCACGCCCATGCCCAGCACGCCGGCGATGAGCGTGGCCAGCGCCAGCGCGGCCCAGAAGCCCGTGACGAGCGCGAGGGTGTAGGCCGCGTAAGCGCCTATCATGTAGAACGAGGCATGGGCGAAGTTCAGCACGCCCATCATCCCGAAGATCAGTGTCAGGCCCGCCGACACCATGAACAGCAGCAGGCCGTAGATCACGCCGTTCAACAGCGAGACGGTAAAGTATTCCATGTCCGCTCCATAACTCCTTCATGCCCCTGTTGCGGCCCCGCGCCGGTCAGGGGTCGGTCGCCCCGGCCGCCGGGCGCGCCCGGCGGCCATGCCGTCATTGCGGCCGCTGCATCTTGCAGGTCGCTTGCACGGGCGCGGCCACGTCCGCGGCGGCCAGCACCTTCACGGGCTCGAACCCCATGTCCGTGTCGTCGGCCTTGTACTCGGCGTTCTTGCTTACCTTGGAAACCACCATGGGCAGCAGCACCTGGTGGTCTTCGGCGCGCATGGAGTAGGTGCCCAGCGCGTTGGTGTAGCGGACCTTCTCCAGCGCCCTGGCCAGCGCCGGCACCGGCAGCCTGCCGTCTTGCGCTGGCACCTGCTTGAGCGCCTCGCCCAGAAAGCGCATGCCGATCACGGTCTGCGGCTCGGTGTAGCTGGGGTAATGGCCGGTCTTGGCCTTGTAGTCTTCGGCGAACTTCGCGCCTTCTTCGCCGGCGGCCTGGATGTTGTACGGATGCGCGATGTAGTGCCCCAGCGCCACGCTGCCGGCGTTGGCGAGGTTGCCCACCTGGTCCAGGAACACGGTGGCAAAGCGCACCTTCAGGCCGGCCGACTGCGTGGCTTTCATCAGGAGCAGCAGATCGTTGGACCAGTTGCCCGTGACCACGGTGTCGGGACTGGCCGCGCGGATGCGGGCCACGTAGGGCGCGAAGTCCTGGATCTTGTTGACCTCGTGCAGGGTCTTGCCCACCACCTCGTAGCCGTACTGCTTGGCGAAGCGCTCGGTGGCGCCTTCCATGTCCTGGCCCCAGGAATAGTTCTGGTTGATGGCGTAGACGCGCTTGCCCAGCGTGCCGTCGGCCGACATGACGGCGGTCAGCGCCTTGACGCGCAGGTCGGCGTTGGTGGTGAAGCGGAAGTGGTAGAAGTGGCACTTCTGGCCGGTGAGTTCCAGCGCCTCGCCGCCCACGTTCAGGAACAGCACTTCCTTGCCCGGGTTGCGCAGATTGTGCTTGCGCACGTCTTCGGTGAGCTGGCCCGAGATCGCCGAGGAGGCGCCCTGCACGATCACCTGCACGCCTTCGGCCACGGCGGCGCGGAAGCGATCGGACGCGCCCACCGGCCCGCCCTGGTTGTCGAATTCCACCAGTTCTACCGGCTGGCCGTTCCAGCCGCCGGCGGCATTGATGCGGTCCAGCTCGTACTTCACGGCGGCCCGGAAAATCAGGCCGGTGGAGGCCTGCGGGCCCGAAAGCGTTTCGATCAGGCCGACCTTGACGGGCGCGGCCTGGGCCGTGGCGGCCAGGCCCGCCAGGCAGAGCAGGCCGGTGGTGAGTCCCAGTTTCATGCGTGTCTCCTCCGTGGGGCGGAAGTGTTGATTGGCGGATAGGGACAGGCACGCCCGATGCGGCGCGCATGCGCGCGGCGCGGGTCTTGCGGTCTGTCTCCTGCCTTGGTGGCGCGTTGCGCTTACGGGCCTGGGGCCCTGTTTTTTTCCGACGGCCTTGCCTGCGCGCTCCGGGTGAATTACGCTAGCCGGCAAGTTGTCAGTCAACTTTAAAAAGTTGTCCGATAAATCATAGGGCATGCATTTTTGGCGTGTCAAGCAAGGCCGGCAGCGTTCCAATAAGGCATCGGCGGTCCGCCCGCGGGCCACGCAGACACAAGGAGACATTCGTGATTTCGTTCGAAGGAAAAGTGGCCGCCATCACCGGCGCGGGCAATGGAATCGGGCTGGCCGCCGCCAGACTGATGGCCGCGCATGGCGCGCGGCTGGCGCTGGCCGACCTCGACGGCGCGCGCCTGCAGGAAGTGGCGGCGGAGCTGGACCCGGGCGGCCAGCGCGTACTTGCCCGCGCGCTGGACGTGGCCGATCCGGCCGCGTGCGACCGCCTCATGGCCGAGGCGGCGGCGCACTTCGGCGGGCTGGACCACCTGGTGCATTGCGCCGGCATCTACCCCGAAAAACTGGTCAAGGACACCAGCGACGAAGCCTGGCGCAAGCTGATGGCGGTCAATCTGGACGGCACCTTCTACGTGTGCCGCGCCGCGCAGCCCCATTTGCGCGACGGCGGCTCGGTGGTGCTGATGACTTCGCTTGCCGCGCAGCGCGGCAGCTACGCCCACGCGGCGTATGCGGCGTCCAAGGGCGCGGTGCAGAGCTTTACGCGCAGCCTGGCGCTGGAGCTGGCGCCCGCCATCCGCGTGAACGCGGTGGCGCCCGGCATCATCGCCACGTCCATGACCAGCGACCTCATCGGCCAGAAAGGCGCCCAGCTTCTGGAAAGCACCCCTTTGCGCCGGTTCGGCACGGCCGGGGAGATCGCCGGCGCCATCGCGTTCCTGTGCTCGCCGCTGGCCGGATTCGTCACCGGCGAGGTCATGCAGGTCAACGGCGGCATCTATATCGCGTAAAGTTGCATCATGCAGCCCAGCCAAGACCAGGAACCGACCCGACCCGCGCCCCGGAGCTCGCTCTCCGCCGGGCTGGCCGAGACGCTGGCGGACCAGATCCGCCAGGGCGTGCTCGCCCCGGGCGACCGCCTGCCCACCGAGAAGCAGCTCACCGAGGCGCACAACGTCAGCCGCGCCGTGGTGCGCGAGGCCCTCGCGCGCCTGAAGTCGGAGGGGCTGGTCACTTCCCAGCAGGGCAGCGGCGTATTCGTGGACCCCAACTTCCAGAAAAACGCCTTCCGCATCGCCGCGCCCGCGCCCGGCGACACCCAGGAGCTGGAGCACATCCTGGAGCTGATGCTGTCCATCGAGGTGACCGCCGCGCGCTACGCGGCGCAGCGCCGCACCGAGGCCGACCTGAAGAAGATCCGCCAGGCCCTGGTGGGCATGGAATACGCGCTGCTGCACGACCGGCTGGGCGACGAGGAAGACTACCAATTCCACCAGGCCATCGTGCAGGCCACCCACAACCCCCACCTGGTGGCGCTGAACGACTATCTGGAAGCCAACGTGCGGCGGGTCATCCGCAGCGCGCGCCACAACACGGCGCGCATGTTCGCCGAGCGCATGGCGGCCGTGCAGAACGAGCACCAGGCCATTTTCTCGGCCATCGAGAGCGGCGACCCCGACGCCGCGGGCCGCGCGGCCGAGACGCATCTGCGCAACGCGGCCGACCGCCTGCGGCTGTTCCAGGCCGAGCGGCCCCCGCCGGTGTAGGACTCAGCCGAAAGCCTGCCCGCTCACCCGAAGGTTTGCTCCATTTCGCGGCGGAACTGCACGGCGTCGCTGTTCTCGTCGTATTCCACGTCGCTCCAGCGTATGGGCTGCGACTGGCGCACCGCCTGCTTGAGCCGCACGCCGTGCGCCAGGCCGATCGGCAGGTAGCCGTCGCGCACCGAGTCGCGCGCCGGCATCAGGCGGCCGTACACCGTATAGCCGCCTTCGCCGTCCAGCATGTGGCCGGCCTCCAGGTCGCGCTTGGCCGTGGCCACCACGTCGCCGTGCCAGCCCGCGGCGGCGCCCGTGGGCTCGCGGCGGATGCCCACGCTGGCCACGCTTACGCCCAGTTCCAGGCCCAGCAGGTGGTAGGGCCTGTACATGGCGGTGTAGTTGCCGCTGGGGTCGGTGGCCACGCCGTATTCGCGGAAACAGCGCCGCACGTAGTCGCTATCGGCCGCCAGCGTCACGTACACGCCCCAGCGCAGGTCGCGGAACACTGGCCGGCCGTCGCGCTCCAGCGAGGAAATCACCTCCACCTGCCCGCGATGGTGCAGGATGCCGCCGTCTTCGCGGGGGCGCAGCACGCGCGCCAGGTCGTCCACGCCGCAGGGCGGAAAGCGCAAGCCCGAGGGGGAGGGCAGCAGTCCGGTGGCGTTGGACACCGAGGCCATCTCGATGGCGCTCTTGGTGCCGTCCAGGAAGCTGTTGAACACTTGCGCATTGAAGTCGCCCGCCGCCACCATCTCGGGAGTGAAGCCGTAATAGGGCCAGACCGTGTCGGGGGTGGAGGTGTGGAATTCGGGCAGGTACTTGGTGCCCTTGCCGGCCGCCATCACCTCGAAACCGCTGGCCCGGGCCCAGTCCACCATTTCGCAGATGAGGGCGGGCTGGTCGCCGTAGGCCAGGGAATACACGATGCCGGCCTCGCGCGCCCGGCGCGCCAGCAGCGGGCCGGCCAGGGCGTCGGCCTCGACGTTGACCATGACGATGTGCTTGCCGTGCTCGCAGCAGGCCAGCGCGTGGCCGATGCCGGCGGCCGCCTGCCCCGTGGCGTCGATCACGATATCCACTTCCGGGCTGGCGATGAGCGCCTCGGCGTCGTCCGTGAAGAACACCTTGCCCGCCTTGAGCGCCTCGCCGGTGCTGGCGGCGTTGAGCGCCGAAGCCGGCCAGCCCACCCGGGTCAGCGCCGCGCGCGCCCGGTCCGGCGCCAGGTCCGCCACCCCCACCAGCCGGATGCCGGGGGTGCGGGGCACCTGGCTCATGAACATGGACCCGATGCGTCCGGCGCCCAGCAGGGCGACGCGCAGGGGTTTGTTGTCGGATTCACGCTGCTTGAGCAGGCGGTACAGATTCATGGCGCGGACTCCTCCAGGGGAACGCCGGGGCGGCGTACCCGCCGCCCGCCGTCAGCAAAGAATAGTCCCAAATCGTGACGCCGGGATGGGCGTCACTCGTCCGCCGTATACAGTTCGCCCGCCAGCACGTTGCGCCAGTTGGCCCAGGTGAGGCGGGGCGCGTCCGTCACGTGCCGGTTGTAGGGGGCGTCGTAGAGAATGTGCTTCCACCGCGGCGCCACCGCGCCCTCGATGCGCGGCTTGTCGTCGATGAGCAGGTCGCCGCGCACCAGGGTCTTGTCCTTGGTGAGGATGAGGCGGCTGGTGGCCTCGCGTCCCAGGTGCTTTTCCACCCAGAGATACTTCTCCGCCACGCAGTTCTCGAACTGGGACAGCGGCGAGGAACAAATGCGCACGTCCAGGCCCAGCGCCAGCAGCTCCCGCACCGCCTCCAGCGCGCCCGGCACCGGCGGCAGGTCGCGGATGAAGCCCGGGGCCGTGTAAATGGCCTCGGCCATGCCGCGCAGTTCGGGGCCGTAGTCTTCGCGGATGTAGAACGACTTGCGGTCTTCGTAGGCGATGGGCGCGATGTGGGGGTAGCGCGCCTTCCAGGCGTCGATGAAAGCGTGTTCGAAATCGGCGAGCACGCCGTCTTGGTCGAGCAGGATGATCATGGAGATCCGGGGAGTGGCGACCTGGGGATTTTGCCAGAGCGGCGCGTCAGGCGCGCGGCGCGGTCTGCGCCACAACGCGGTAGCGGCTGCCGCCGGTGAGCGATTCGGAGGCCGCCAGCACCAGGCGGTCATAGCGCCACGTCAGCGGTTCGGGCACGGCTTCGGGCGGGGTCTTGGTCTCGATGTGGCGCGCCAGCGTGACGTGGGGGCGGAAGGGCTGGGTGGGCGGCTGCAGGCCATAGCCCGACAGCCACAGCCACAGGCCGTCGTAGAGCGCCTGCAGGGCTTCGGGCGTCTGCGCGGGCCCGGCCCAGAGGATGCGCTGGCGCGCGAAAACGCCGTAGCGGTCCAGCGTGAGCGCGCCGGGCTGCACCCGCAGGGCGGGCGTGGCGTCGATCAGTTCCTCCGCCGTGGCGGCGTCGATATCACCCAGGAACGCCAGGGTCAGGTGCAGGGTTTCGGTGCGCATGACCCGCCCGCCCATGGCGGGAGCGGCCTGCCTGGCCCACTCGGCCAGTTTCCCGGCGAGCGGGGCCGCGGGCCAGAGGGCGTAGAAAAGGCGCATGGTGGACATGGAGCAGGATTGTATTGCGGGATTTCCGCAAGCGCGCAGCGGCCGGGCGGCGCATTGCGCCAGTGCGCATGCCGGTCGAAGCCGCCCGCGCGGCCTGCGAGCGCCTTGGCCGGCGAGCGCAGAACCAGCCTGCTCCGCCTATCTTGCCGCCACCTGTTCCGCCGGCACCGGGTTTTCCCAGCCGCCGCCCAGCGCGCGGACCAGGTCCACGGTGGAGCGGGCGCGTTCGCCGGAGAGCTGCACCGCCACGCGCTGCTGCAGCAGCACGCTGCGGTCGGCCTCGATCACGTCGAGGTAGCTGATCGAACCCTCGCGGTACTGCGTGTGCGACAGCCGCGCCGCGCGTGCCGCCGCCTGCACCGCGTCGTCCTGGGCGCGCGTCTGGTCGGCCAGGATGCGCAGGTTGGCCAGATTGTCTTCCACTTCGCGGAAGGCGTTGAGCACGGTCTGGCGGTAGCGCGCCACGTCTTCCTCGTACACCGCGCGGGCGCGGTCCAGGCCGGCCTGGCGGCGGCCGCCGTCGAACAGGGGCAGCGAAAGCGCCGTGCCCACCAGCGGCCCGAGCAGGAAACTGCGGCTGGACCATTCGAACAGATTGCCCAGCTCGGACGACTCGAAGCCGAACGCGCCGGTAATGTCCAGGCGGGGGAAGAACGCCGACTTCGCCACGCCCACGCGTGCATTGGCCGCGGCCATGGCGCGTTCGGCGGCGGCAATGTCGGGCCGGCGCTCCAGCAGGGCCGAGGGCAGGCCGGCGGGCACGCTCACGGCCACGGTTTCCAGCGGCTGCGGCGGCAGGCTGAAATCCGATGGCGCGCGTCCCAGCAGCACCGCCAGCGCATGCTCCGAGGCGGCGCGGCGGCGTTCGATGCCCAGCGCCTCGGATTGCGCCGAGGCCAGCTCGGCGCGCGCGCGGGCCAGGTCCAGTTCGCTGATGTCGCCCGCGTCGTAGCGGCGCTGGATGAGCTGCAGCGTCTCGGTGCGCAGCTGCACCGTCTGCCGGTAAAGGCGCGACTCGGCGTCCTGCTCGCGCGCCAGGAAATACATGGTGGCCACGTCGGCCTGCAGCGCGAGCAGCACCGACCGGTACAGCGCCTCGCTCCGCTGGGCGTCGGCCGTCGCCGCCTCGGCGGTGGAGGCCACGCGGCCGAACAGGTCCGCCTCGTACGACACCGTGCCCTGGGCGCGCCAGGTGGTCACCGGCTGCGTCGGCGTGCCGTCGGGCAGCCCCTGCGACACGGCCAAGGCCGCTGGCGCGTGGGGCCGAAGCCCGCGTCCACGCTGGGGAAGAAGCCCGAACGCGCTTCACGCTGCAGGGCGCGGGCCTGGGCCAGGCGGGCGGCCGCGGCCTTCAGGTCCTGGTTGGCTTGCTGCGCTTCGTCTTCGAGGCGGTTCAGCGTTTCGTCGTTGAAGATCTTCCACCAGGCGCCGCGCAGCGCCGCTTCCGAAGGCTGCGCGGTTTTCCAGGAGCCCGCCTCGGCGGGCGGCAGGGCGGCTTCCTTGTAGGCGGCCGGCGTGGCGCTGGCGGGGCGTTCGTACTCCGGGCCCACGGCGCAGGCGGCCAGCGCCAGCACCAGGGGCAGCAGGGCCAGCCTGCGTATCAGTTGCGTTTTCTTCATGGCATTCTCGTATTCGGTTTGCGGCGGCTTATCCGCGGTGCGCGGCCGGGGGCGCGCCGGCGTCGAGGTGGGGCACGCATACCGGGGCTTCGTGGGGCGCGGCCGAGTGCAGCCGGCGGGCGCCCATCGAGCGCAGCAGCACGTAGAACACCGGCGTCAGGAACAGCCCGAACAGCGTCACCCCCAGCATGCCGAAGAACACAGCCACCCCCATGGCATGGCGCATTTCCGAGCCCGCGCCCGAGGACAGCACCAGCGGCACCACGCCCATGATGAAGGCGATGGAGGTCATCAGGATGGGGCGCAGCCGCAGGCGGCTGGCCTCGATGGCGGCCTCCAGCGGGCCGCGGCCGTTCATTTCGAGCTCGCGCGCGAATTCCACGATGAGAATCGCGTTCTTCGCCGACAGCCCCACCAGCACCATCAGGCCGATCTGCGTGAAGATGTTGTTGTCGTTGCCGGTGAGGTAGACGCCCGTCAGCGCCGCCAGGATGCTCATGGGCACGATCAGGATGACCGCCAGCGGCAGCGTCAGGCTTTCATACAGCGCGGCCAGCACCAGGAACACCAGCAGCACGCTGATGGGAAACACCCACAGCCCGGCATTGCCCGCCAGGATCTGCTGGTAGGTCAGGTCGGTCCATTCGAGCTTCATGCCGCGCGGCAGCGTTTCGGCCGCCACGCGTTCGGCCGCGGCCTGGGCCTGGTTCGACGAATAGCCCGGCGCGGGGCCGCCGTTGATGTCCGCGGCGGTGTAGCCGTTGTAGCGCACCACCATTTCGGGGCCGAAGGTCTGCTTCACGGTCACGAGCGACGACAGCGGCACCATCTCGCCGTCGGCGTTGCGCGTCTTGAGCTGCAGGATGTCGTCGGCATGCGCCCGGAACGGCGCGTCGGCCTGGGCCCGCACCTGGAACACGCGGCCGAAGCGGTTGAAGTCGTTCACGTACATGGACCCGAGGTAGATCTGCATGGTGTCGAACACTTCGGTCACGGGCACGCCCAGTTGCTTGGCCTTCACGCGGTCGAGGTCCACGTCCAGTTGCGGCACGTTGATCTCGTAGCTGGAGAAGGCAGGCCCCAGTTCGGGCGTTTCGCGCGCCTTGGCCAGGAAGGCGGCCTTGGCCTGGTCCAGCGCGGCGTAGCCGGCCGCGCTGCGGTCCTCGATCTGGAACTTGAAGCCGCCCAGCGTGCCCAGGCCCATGACGGGCGGGGGCGGGAAGACCGCGATGAACGAATCCTGGATGGCGGCGAACTTGCGGTTCAGCGAGGCCGCGATGGCGTCGCCCGACAGCTCGGCGCTCTTGCGCTCGCCGAAGGGCTTGAGCATCACGAACACGATGCCGGCGCTGGAGCTGTTGGTGAAACCGTTGATGGATAGGCCCGGGAAGGCGATGGCGCTCTGCACGCCGGGTTCCTGGAGGGCGATGTCGCTCATGCGCCGGATGACGGCGTCGGTGCGGTCCAGCGAGGCGCCGTTGGGCAGCTGCGTGAAGCCGATCAGGTACTGCTTGTCCTGCGCGGGCACGAAACCGCCGGGCACCAGGTACGACACGCCGATGGTGGCCGCCACCAGCACGGCGTAAACCGCCATGGCGCCGGCCTTGCGGCGGATCACCCCGGACACGCCCACGCCATACGATTCCGAGGCGCGGCCGAACGAACGGTTGAACCAGCCGAAAAAGCGGCCGAACACCCGGTTCATGGCGCGGGTCAGCCAGTCGGGCTCGTCATGGTGGCCCTTGAGCAGCAGGGCCGACAGCGCGGGCGAAAGCGTGAGCGAGTTGAAGGCGGAGATCACCGTGGAGATGGCGATGGTCATGGCGAACTGCTTGTAGAACTGGCCGGTCAGGCCCGTCATGAACGCCAGCGGCACGAACACCGCGCACAGCGTGAGCGCGATCGCGATGATGGGGCCGCTCACTTCCCGCATGGCGCGGTAGGTGGCCTCGCGCGGCGTCAGCCCGGCCGCGATGTTGCGCTCCACGTTTTCCACCACCACGATGGCGTCGTCCACCACGATGCCGATGGCCAGCACCATGCCGAACAGCGACAGCGCGTTGATGGAGTAGCCGAACACCAGCAGCAGGGCGAACGTGCCCACGATGGACACCGGCACCGCCAGCAGCGGAATGATGGACGCGCGCCAGGTCTGCAGGAAGAGGATCACCACCAGCACCACCAGCGCAATCGCTTCGAGCAGCGTGTGCACCACGGCCTCGATGCTGGCGCTCACGAACTGGGTGGGGTCGTACTCGATGCGGTATTCCACGCCCGGCGGGAAATCCTGGGCCAGTTCCGCCATCGCGGCGCGCACCTTGGTGGACACGTCCAGCGCATTGGCGCCCGGCGACTGCATGATGCCCATGCCCACCGCCTGCTTGTTGTCCAGCAGCGAACGCAGGCCGTACTCCTGGGCGTCCAGCTCCACGCGCGCCACGTCGGACAGCCGCGTCACGGCGCCGTCGGGCGAGGTCTTGAGGATGATGTCGCGGAACTCGTCCTCGGTCTGCAGGCGGCCGCGCGTGTTCACGTTGAGCTGCAGCGGCACGTCGCCCGCGGTGGGCGAGGCGCCGATCACGCCGGCGGCGACCTGCACGTTCTGCTCGCGGATGGCGTTGACCACTTCGCTGGCCGTCATGCCGCGCTGGGCCACTTTCTGCGGATCCAGCCAGATGCGCATGGAGTAGTTGCCCGAGCCCCACACCGTGACTTCGCCCACGCCGCTGATGCGGGCCAGGCGGTCTTTCACGTTGAGAATGGCGTAGTTGCGCAGATAGGTGATGTCGTAGCGGTCGTTGGGCGAGATCAGGTGCACCACCAGCGTCAGGGTGGGCGAGCTCTTGGCGGTGGTCACGCCCAGGCGCTGCACGTCGGGCGGCAGGCGCGGCAGCGCCTGCGACACGCGGTTCTGCACCAGTTGCTGGGCCTTGTCCGGATCCACGCCGAGCTTGAAGTTGATCGTCAGCGTGAGATTGCCGTCGCTATTGGCCTGCGACTGCATGTACAGCATGTCTTCCACGCCGTTGATGGACTCTTCCAGCGGCGAGGCCACGGTTTCGGCGATGACCTTGGGATTGGCGCCTGGGTACTGCGCGCGCACCACCACCGAGGGCGGCACCACTTCCGGGTATTCGGAGATGGGTAGCTGGAACATGGCCAGCAGGCCCGCCAGCAGCACCAGCACCGACAGCACGCCCGCGAAGATGGGCCGGTCGATAAAGAATTTCGAGATGTTCATGGGAATCCTCGGATGGCGGCGCTCAGTTCAGCGACGCCTGCGCGGTCTTCACGGACTGGCGTTCGGAGGCCAGCATGGGCACGAGCTTGGGCGTGACGGCGTCGCCGGGGCGGATGCGCTGCAGGCCGTTGACGACGATGCGCTCGCCCGGCTGCAGGCCGCTGTCCACCACGCGCAGGCCGTCCTGGTTGGCGCCCAGCTTCACCTGGCGGTAGACGGCGCGGTTCTCCGCGTCCAGCACCAGCACGTAGCGCTTGTCCTGGTCGGTGCCGATGGCGCGTTCGTCCACCAGCAGCGCCGGACGCGGCTCGCTGCCGCCCAGGCGGATGCGCGCGTACAGGCCGGGCACGAGCCGTCCGTCGGCGTTGTCGAACACGGCGCGCACGCGGATGGTGCCGGAAGACGTGTCGAGACGGTTGTCCACCGACTGTACGTAGCCCGTGCGGGAATAGCCGTCCTCGTCGGCCAGGCCCAGCTCCACCGGCACTTCGGCGCCGCGGGCGCGGGCCGCGTTCACATACCTGAGGAAGCTCTGCTCGTCCACGTCGAAGGAGGCGTACATGCGCGACACCGACACCAGCGTGGTGAGCGGCACCGAACTGGCGCCGGCGGCCACCACGTTGCCCACCGTGACTTCGGCGCGCGAGACGCGGCCGTCGACCGGCGCTTCGATGCGGGTATAGCCCAGGTTCAGGCGCGCGTAGTCCAGCGCGGCCCGGGCGCCCTGCAGGTTGGCTTCCGCTTCGCGGGCGGCGTTCTGCTTTTCCTCGAAATCGCGCCGGGCGATGGCGTTGTCGGTCAGCAGCCGCTTGCCGCGCGCCAGTTCCGAGCGCGTGTAGGTGACCCGGGCCTGGGCGGCGGCCAGGGCCGCGGCGGCGCGGTCCACTTCGGCGGCGTAGGGGCGCGGGTCGATGGTGAAGAGCAGGTCGCCCTTCTTGACGATGCTGCCGTCCTTGAAGTGCACCTGGGTCAGCGTGCCGGAAACCAGGGGGCGGATTTCCACCCGGTCTATGGCTTCGAGCCGGCCGGAATAACGCTGCCAGTCCACGATGGTCTTGTTGACGACTTCGGCCACTTCCACCTGGGGGGCGGCGGGCGCCTGCGCGGCCGCGGCGGCGCTGGCCCCGGCGGGCGCGCGCAGCAGCGTATAGCCTCCGCCCGCGGCGACCAGGAGCGCGAGGGCGGCGATGACAGCAATGCGATGACGCGTAACCATGATGTTTTCCTTCCAACAAGAGGACGAAGCGCCGGGCGGCGGGGGCATGCCGGGACATTCCGCGCCAGGCCGGCGGTCCGGAGAATGTTGCATTGCAGCAATGTCCGGAGTCGAGGGAGCGATGCAACGCTGGCCGGGAACGGGACGCAGCGCGCGGGGACGGATGTCGTGGAAAAGGCATGCCCTCCGACGCGGCCGGGAGGCGAGGGCACTTCAAGATGGAACGAATTTTGAGTGTTTTGGCCGGGCGGATAAACCTGTGCTGCTCGGCAACACTATTCGTCGCAGTCGACTAATAAACGGAGAATTCGCGGCATGCTGCGTCAACCGTCTCAACCCCGACACTCCCCAAGGACGCCGACATGGACCGTTTCCAGGCTATGCAGGTGTTTGTGCGCGTCGTGGACTGCAACAGCTTCACGCGAGCGGCCGACAGCCTCTCCCTGCCGCGCACCACCGTCACCACCATCATCCAGAACCTCGAACGCCTGCTGGGCGTGCGCCTGCTCAACCGCACCACCCGCCGCATCGGCCTCACGCCCGACGGCGCCGGCTACTACCAGCACTGCGTGCGCATCCTCGCCGACGTCGAGGAAACCGAAGCCTGCTTCCAGGAGGCCGCGCTGCGCCTGAAAGGCCGGCTGCGCATCGACGTGCCCACCTGTATCGGCCGGCTCATCCTCATTCCGTCTTTGTGCGATTTCCACGACAAATACCCCGACGTGGAGCTGGTGCTGGGCATGGGCGACCGTCCGGTGGACATGGTGCAGGAAGCCGTGGACTGCGTGATCCGCGCGGGCGAGCTCGAAGACTCCAGCCTGGTGGCGCGCCGCATCGGCACCTTGCAGACCGTCACCTGCGCCGCGCCCTCGTACCTGGCGCGCCACGGCATGCCCAAGACCATCGAAGACCTGCGCAACCACCATGCGGTGCACTATTTCTCCAGCCGCACCGGCCGCAACTGCGCCTGGGACTTCAGGGTGGACGGCAAGCACCAGGAAGTCGAAATGAAGGGTGCGGTGGCGGTGAACGAGGCCGGCGCCTACCTGGACTGCGGGCTCAAGGGATTCGGGTTGATCCAGACGCCGCGCTACATGGCGCTGCCGCATCTGCAATCGGGCGAGCTCATCGAGGTGCTGCCCCAGTGGAAGCCCAGTTCCGTGCCCATTTCCCTGCTCTACCCCCAGAGCCGCCAACTGTCGCCCAAGGTGCGCGCGTTCGCCGACTGGGTGGCGGAGCTGTTCGCGGGCTGCCCGCTTTTGAGCGGCCGCGACGAGAACGACCCCGCGGCGGCCGCCTGCGTCGTGCGCGAGCGCGCCCAGGGCAGGCCCGCCGCCCTCGCCGCCTGGCAGGCGCCCGCCGAGGCGCCGGCCGCGCGGCGGCGCAGCGCACGCGAAGAAGCCGCCGAATACGCGCTTTGATCCACCTTCGTTCAGCAACGTTTAAGGGCCGCTAGTGCGGCCCTTATTGTTTTTTGTTGCGCCAAAATCGGCTATCTTCTGGAAAATCCGGGTTAATTGACGATTTCGCCGCAAATGCCGGCGCCCCTGCCCGCGCCGCGACCCTATAGCGGCGCCAGGGTGTCCGCCGCTACGCCCGCCGCAAACGTCTGTATAGTCCGACAGTCAAGCTCAAAGCTTCCATCGCCCGCTTCCCATATGCAGCCTGTACTACCCGCCTACCTGATCGCCCGCTGGCTATTGCTGCTCGTGCTGCTGGCGGGGGTGTATTTCCTGAGCGGGTTCCTGGTGCCGGCGCTGGCCGCGCTCATCATCGGGCTGGCGAGCTGGCCTCTTTACCAGCGGCTGGTGGCGCGCTGCGGAGGCCGCACGGCCCTGGCGGCCAGCCTGGCCCTGGTGGTGGTGATCGGCGTGCTCATCGTGCCGCTGTCGCTGGCGCTTTCCTATGCCATCAAGGAAGCCAGCTCGTTCGTGGCCTGGGCGCTGGCCGCCAACCGTCACGGAGTGGAGGTGCCGGCCTGGATCACCTCCATGCCCGTGGCGGGCGAGAAGCTGGCCGAATACTGGCGCGCCTACATCGGCGAGCCCCATGCGCTGGGCGCGCTGGTGGAGGCCGTGAGCGGCGAGCACCTGGGCAATATCTATCGCATGGTCCTGGCGGCCACGGGCAACGTATTCCAGCTGCTGCTGACCGTGCTCTTCATGCTGATCACGCTGTTCTTCGTCTACAAAGACGGCGACCGCATGGTCGCGCAGCTCGACGTGCTGGGCGAGCGCATCCTGCCGCAGCGCTGGATGCGCTTTTCGCGCGTGGTGCCGGCCACCATCAACTCCACCGTCACCGGCATGGGCCTGATCGCGCTGGGCGAGGGTGTGGTGCTGGGCACGGCCTACTGGATCGCCGGCGTGCCTTCGCCCGTGCTGCTGGGCGTCGTCACCGGCATCATGGCGCTGGTGCCCGGCGGTGCGCCGCTCTCGTTCACCCTGGTTTCCCTGTATCTGGTGGGCTCGGGCCACGTGGCCGCGGGCATCGCGCTCATGGTCTGGGGCAGCGTGGAGCTCTTCATCGTGGATAAGACCCTGCGCCCGCGGCTGGTGGGCGGCCCGGTCAAGCTGCCGTTCCTGCCCACCTTCTTCGGCCTGGTCGGCGGCGTGAAGACCATGGGCCTGGTGGGACTTTTCGTGGGGCCGGTGCTCATGGCCCTGCTGGTGGCCGTGTGGCGCGAATGGGTGCGCTACGAAGTGCAGGAGCGCGACGCTGTCCGGCTGGCCGCGGCCTCCGATCCGCCGCCCGCGC
>NZ_LHSJ01000042.1:0-20085 GCF_001270295.1 Achromobacter sp. DMS1
GCCCCGGCCCGCCGGCGGAGCGGCAGCGGCCGCCCCGGCCGGCGGGCCGGGGCGCCTCGTCGGCGCTGGCTTCAGCGCAGGAACCCCGTCGAGATCCAGGGTATGGCCGCCACGATGACGGTGCCCGCGGCGATCGAGCACATATAGCCGATGATGGGCCGGATGCCGGCGTCGGGCGAAACCTTGCCGATGGCGCAGGCCGCGTAGTAGCCCACGCCGAACGGCGGCGCGAACAGGCCGATGCCCATGGCCAGGATGACCACCATGGCGTAGTGCACCTCGTGTATGCCCATCTGGTGCGCGATCGGAAAGAGCAGCGGGCCGAACAGCACGATGGCCGGAATGCCCTCAAGTACGCTGCCCAGCACGATGAAGGCCACGATGGAAACCGCCATGAAGGTATAGGCGCCGCCCGGCAGCCCGCCCATGAACTGGGCGAGCTGGCTGGAAAAGCCCGACTGCGTCAGCGCCCAGGCCATCGCGGTGGCCGTGCCGATGATGAGCAGAATGGCGCCGGACAGGCAGGCGGTATCGACCAGCATGGGCATGAGGCGCCTGGCGTCGAAGCAGCGGTACACCAGCAGGCCCACCAGCGCCGCGTACACAATGCCGATGGTGGACACCTCCGTGGCCGTGGCCACGCCCTCGACCACGGCGGCGCGGATCACGAAGGGCAACGCCAGCGCCGGCAGCGCGACGACGAAACTGCGGCCGATCTCGCGGCCCGTGGCCTTGCGGACCCGGCCCGGGTCGTGGCGGCGGTGCCGCCACCACACCACCATGCACAGCATGGCGCCCAGCACCACGGCGGGCAGCAGACCGCCGGTGAAGAGCGCCGTGATCGACACCCCGGTCACCGAGCCGATGGTGATGAGCACCAGGCTGGGCGGCACGGTTTCGGTCTGCGCGCCCGTGGCCGAGAGCAGGGCCACCAGTTCGCCGTCCCGGGCGCCGCGCTTGCGCATCTCGGGAAACAGCACCGGCGCCACCGCCGCCATGTCGGCCGCCTTGGCGCCCGATATGCCCGACACCACGTACATCGCGCCGATGAGCACGTACGACAGCCCGCCGCGCACATGGCCCAGCAGGCTGGCCAGGAACGCCACCATGCGGGTGGCCATGCCCGTCATCTCGATGAGCAGCCCCAGGAAGACGAAGAGCGGCACCGCCAGCAGGATGAGGTGCGACATGCCCTCGTCCATGCGGCCCACCACCACCATGAGCGGCACGTCGGTGGTCAGCGCCAGGTAGCCGAACGTGGCCAGGCCGAAGGCGAAGGCGATGGGCACGCCCGCGAACACCGAGGCGGCGACGATGCCCACGAAGAAGACCAGCAGGTTGGCGTTGCCCAGCGGCGCGAACGCCGGCTGCAGCAGCGCCATGACGCCGACCACGGCCGCCACCAGCAGCAGCGCCGCGCCGGTGACGCGCCATTGCGCCTGGGCCAGCAAGCGCAGCAGCGCCACCGCCATCATCAGCGCCGTGCCCACCGGCAGCGCGGCGGCGCGCCAGATGTTGGGAATCTCCAGCGCCGCGGTGGTGACGTACTGTTCTTCGAGGGCATAGTCGTAGCCTGGAGCCAGCACCATGAGCAGGAAAGCCAGCGCCGCGGCGATGGCCACCATTTCCAGCACGGCCCGCGCGGCCGGACCGGCGCGGTTGACGAGGGCCGCCATGCGCATGTGTTCGCCGCGCCGCAGGGCCACGACCGCACCCAGCATGGCCAGCCAGAGAAACAGCAGCGAGGCCAGTTCGTCGGACCACACCAGCGGCGTGTGCAGCGCATAGCGCGCCACCACGCCCGCGAACAGGATGACGATCTCGGCCACCACCAGAATGGCGGCCGGGACTTCCACCAGCCAGCCCAGGGCCTGGTCCAGCGCGGCGATCACGCCCTGGCCCTGGGCCGACGCGCGCGCCGGCGCGGCGATGCCGGCGGCCCTCATGACAGGCTCCCCGCGGACTGCTCCAGCAGCGCCCAGGCCCGGTCGCCGTACTTCTCTTTCCAGCCGGCATAGAACCCGGTCTTGGCCAGCGCGGCGCGGATGGGCGCAGGGTCGGGCTGGTTGAACGCCAGCCCTTCCTCGGCGAGCTTGGTCTGGAGCTGGTTGTTCAGGGCCAGCACGTCGGCGCGCTCGGCCATGCCGGCGGCGTCGATGTGGCAGGCGACCACCTCGCGGATGTCCCGCGGCAGCTTCTCCCAGGCGCGCCGGTTGGCCAGGAACCAGAAGCCGTCCCACATGTGGTTGGTAAGCGAGCAGTACTTCTGCACTTCGTAGATCTTGGCGGTCTGGATGATGGCCAGCGGGTTTTCCTGGGCATCGACCACCTTGGTCTGCAGCGCCGAATAGGTTTCGTTGAAATTGATGCTGGCCGGCGACGAGCCCAGCGCCTTGAACATGGAGGTCCACAGCGGGCTGACCGGCACGCGGATCTTCAGGTCCTGGAAGTCGGCCGGGCCGTTGATGGGGCGCGAACTGGTCGTGACCTGCCGGAAGCCGTTATCCCAGATGCGGTCCATGACGTGCAGGCCCTTGGCGCGGATCTCGCTGCGGATGTGGGCGCCGAGCGCGCCGTCCATGGCTTTCCAGACGGCGTCGTAGTCGGGGAAGGCGAAGCCCACCCCGCTGATCGAGGCTGAGGGCACCAGGGTGGACAGGATCAGGCCCGACAGCGTGAAGAACTCCACCGCGCCGGAACGCAGTTGGCTCAGGGTGTCGGTGTCGGAGCCGAGCTGGCTGCTGGGAAAGATGGCCAGCTCGAAGCGGCCGTCCGTATCGCGGGCGATGTTCTGCGCCGCTTCGCGGGCCCGCACGTTCATGGGGTGCGTGGGGGGCAGGTTGTTGGCGTACTTGTACCGGTACTGCGGCGCGGCCAGGGCGCGGTGAAAGGGCGCAACGGCCAATAGCGCCGCGCCGCCCGTGGCGCGCATGAGATTGCGTCGGGTCTTGTCCATGCTGTCTCCTTTGTGTGGAAGGGCGGTCGCCCTGGGGTGTGCCGTGTGCGGCATCTTTGCAATTCTGAATTGCTTGGTCCAATATATAGACCATATAATTCTGTCTGGATTTATTTAAGCATATTGAATATCAAGCGTAAATGCGTAAAATCGGAGGCCAAGTGATCAAGCGTCTTAAAAAGACTGGTCCACAAAATGGACCTTATAAAAGCGATTCTGGAGACAAGGTGCAGGAGATCCCCGCCCAGGTGGAAGGCGCGCAGACCCTGGCGCGCGCCATGCAGGTGCTGCGCGCGGTGTCGCGCGGCGACGGCGCGGGCCTGCTCGCGCTCACGCGCGACACCGGCATGAGCAAGCCCACCGTGCACCGCCTGCTGGCCGCGCTGGCCGCCGAGGGCATGGTCGAGCAAGACCCCGTCTCGCGCCGCTATTACCTGGGCCCCGAGTGCCACGTGCTGGGCAGCATCGCCAGCGCCCGCTTCGGCATCAACCGGCTGGCCGCGCCCATCGTGGCGCGCCTGGCCCACGAATGCGGCGACTCGGCGTTCTTCTCCATCCGGCGCGACGTGTTCGCCGTGTGCGCCATGCGCGAAGACGGCGACTACCCGCTCAAGACCCACGTGCTCATGCCGGGCGACCGACACCCGCTGGGCGTGGGCGCGGGCAGCCTGTCCATTCTGGCTGCGCTGGACGACGACGACGCCGAGGCTTGCCTGCAGGCCAACGCCGCGCTCATCGAGGCGCGCTATCCGCGCTACTCCCTGCCCCTGCTGCGCAGCCTGGTCCGGGAGGCGCGCGAGCAGGGCTACGCCGTGAACCGCGGCCTGGTGATCCCGGGATCGTGGGGCATCGGCATGCCCGTGCGCGACGCCGCGGGGCACGTGCTGGGCGCGCTCAGCATTGCCGCCGTGGAGTCGCGCATGGACGAAGACAGGCTGTTCCAGTTGGCCAAGCTGCTGGCGCGCGAGGTCAGGCGCCTGCAGGCCCAGCTGCATCCGGCGGACCCGCCGAACCGACCCAAGTCCTGAGTCCGCCAGACGGGGCGGGCCTCGGGCACAACCTGAGGAGACAGCAATGAGCAAGCGCGCCGTAATCGTGGGGTGGCAACACATCCCCTTCGGCAAACTGGATGACCCCGACACCGAGAGCCTGATGGCGCGGGTGGCCGGCCCCGCCCTGGAACACGCCGGCCTGGACGCCTCGGCCGTGGACGGCGTCTACGTGGGCGTGATGAACAGCGGCTTTCAGAAGCAGGACTTCCAGGGCGCGCTGGTGGCCACTTCGCTGCCCGCGCTCGCGCACGTGCCGGCCAGCCGCCTGGAGAACGCCTGCGCCACCGGATCGGCCGCGCTGTATGCCGCCATGGACTTCATCGAATCCGGGCGGGGCCGGGTGGCCCTGGTGGTGGGGGCCGAGAAAATGACGGCCCGCCCCACGGCCGAGGTGGGCGACATCCTGCTCAACGCCAGCTACCGCAAGGAAGAAGCCGGCGTGGACGGCGGCTTTGCCGGCCTGTTCGCGCAGATCGCGCAAGCCTATTTCGCCCGCCACGGCGACCAGGGCGACGCGCTGGCGCGCATCGCGGCCAAGAACCACCGCAACGGCGTGGACAATCCTTATGCGCAGTTGCGCAAGGACCTGGGCTTCGATTTCTGCCGCACGGTCTCCGACAAGAACCCCTACGTCGCGCCGCCTTTGCGCCGCACCGACTGCTCCCTGATCTCCGACGGCGCGGCCGCGCTGGTGCTGGCCGACGAAGACACGGCAGCCGGCCTGCCGCGCGCCATCGCGTTCCGCGCGCGGGCGCAGGTCAACGACATCCTGCCGCTCAGCCGCCGCGATCCCACGGCCTTCGAAGGCGCGGCGTGCGCCTGGCGACAGGCGCTGTCGGCCGCCGGGCTGACGCTCGACGACCTCAGCCTGGTCGAAACGCACGACTGCTTCACCATCGCCGAACTGCTGGAGTACGAAGCCATGGGGCTGGCCCCGCGCGGACAGGGGTACAAAGTGCTGCGCGAGGGCTGGACCGAAAAAGACGGGCGCCTGCCCGTCAATCCTTCGGGCGGCCTCAAGGCCAAGGGCCATCCGGTGGGCGCCACCGGCGTGTCCATGCACGTCATGGCCTGCATGCAGCTCATGGGCGAGGCGGGCGGCATGCAGATCCCCGGCGCTGCGCTGGCCGGCGTGTTCAACATGGGCGGCGCGGCCGTCGCCAACTACGTCAGCCTGCTGGAGCGCCGCAAATGAGCCAGCCGCACACCGCACCCGACGGCGGCGTGGCGCCCGTGTCGCGCCGCGTCATGAACCTCGCCGAATTCCTGGCCCAGGCCGCGCGCCGCCACCCCGCGCGCATCGCCGTCTCCGAAGGCGAGCGCGACATCACCTGGGCCGAGCTGCACGCGCGCTGCGGCGCGCTGGCCGCCGCCCTGGCCGCGCGCGGCATCGCCAAGGGCGACCGCGTGCTGGTGCACGGCCGCAACAGCATCGCCTACATCGAAACCCTGTTCGCCGTGCTGCGCCTGGGCGCGGTATGGGTGCCCACCAATTTCCGCATTTCGCCGGACGAGGCCGCCTATCTGGCCACGGCGTCGGGCGCCAAGGCTTTTCTGTGCGACGGCCTGTTCGAGGCACACGCGCGCGCGGTGGCCCAAGCCGTGCCGGACCTGCGCCTGCTGGCGCGCCTGGGCGACGGCGAGCTCGGCGAAACCGACACCGCCACGCTGATCGCCGCGCATGCGGCCGAGGCCCGCCCCGCGGCCGGCGTCGAGCGCGACGACCCGTGCTGGTTCTTCTTCACGTCCGGCACCACGGGCCGTCCCAAGGCGGCCGTGCTCACCCACGGCCAGATGGCGTTCGTCATCACCAATCACCTGTGCGACCTCATGCCCGGCACCACGGAGCGAGACGTCAGCCTCGTGGTGGCGCCGCTTTCGCATGGCGCGGGCATCCATTTCCTGACCCAGGTGGCGCGCGCCGCGCGCAGCGTCCTGCCGGGCCAGGACAAATTCGATGCCGAAACGATCTGGTCGCTGGTGGAGCGCCACCGCGTGAGCAACATGTTCACCGTGCCCACCATCGTCAAGATGCTGGTCGAGCACCCGTCCGTGGACCGCTACGACCACCGCAGCCTGCGCTACGTGATCTATGCCGGCGCGCCCATGTACCGCGAAGACCAGAAGCGCGCCCTGGCCAAGCTGGGGCCGGTGCTGGCGCAGTATTTCGGCCTGGGCGAAGTCACCGGCAACATCACCGTGCTGCCGCCTGCGCTGCACCGCGCCGAAGACGGCCCCGAGGCGCGCGTGGGCAGCTGCGGCTACGCCCGCACCGGCATGCAGATCAGCATCCAGGACGACAGCGGCCGCGAACTGCCCGCCGGAGAAAGCGGCGAGATCTGCGTCTGCGGGCCGGCGGTCTTCGCGGGCTATTACGCCAATCCCGACGCCAATGCCAAGTCTTTCCGCAACGGCTGGTTCCGCACGGGCGACCTGGGCTATCTCGACGCCGAGGGCTTTCTCTACATCACGGGCCGCCAGTCCGACATGTACATATCGGGCGGCTCCAACATCTATCCGCGCGAAATCGAAGAAAAAGTGCTCGCCCATCCGGCCGTCGCGGAAGCCGCGGTGCTGGGCGTGCCCGATCCGGTCTGGGGCGAGGTCGGCGTCATGGTGTGCGTGCTGCGCGCCGGCCACGCCCTGGACGAAGCGGCCCTGCTGGAATGGCTCGCGCCCCGATTGGCGCGCTACAAGCTGCCGCGGCGCATCTTCTTCTGGGAAGCGCTGCCCCGGTCGGGTTACGGCAAGATCACAAAAAAGCTGGTGCGGGATGCCTTGTACGAACGCGGCCACCTATCCCAGGCCGCCTGACCCCAAAAGGAGAGCAGACATGCAAGCAACGCAGGAAGCGGTACTCGTGACGGGAGGCGCCTCGGGCATCGGCCTGGCCGTGGCGCAGGGTTTGCTGGAGGCCGGACGCCGCGTGCTGGTGGCCGACGTCGCCCAGGAGCGGCTGGACGCCATCGCCAGTCTCGCGCCGCCCGCGCGGCTCGGGCGCGTTCTCATGGACGTGGCCGACGAAGACAGCGTGTTGCAGGCGCTGGACCGCATGGAGCAGGATTTCGGCCCGATCTCCGGCCTCGTCAACTCAGCCGGCATCGGCCGCGACGTGCCGTTTCTCGACACCGACACGGCCCTGCTCAGGCGCATTCTGGAGGTGAACCTGGTGGGCTCCTTCGTCGTGGCCCGCGAAGCCGCGCGCCGCATGCGCGAGCGGCGCCGAGGCGCCATCGTCAACATCGCCTCGGTGTCCGGCCTGCGCGGCAATGCCGGCCGCGCCGCCTACGGCGCGTCCAAGGGAGGCGTGGTCACGCTTACCCGCGTCATGGCCGTGGAACTGGCCGCCTACGGCATCCGCGTCAACGCCGTCGCGCCCGGCCCCGTCGAAACCCCGCTGGTGTCGCAGATGCACACCAGCAAGGCGCGCGAAGCCTGGGAAAGTGTCGTGCCCCAGCACCGCTACGCCGCGCCCGAGGAACTCAACGGCGCCGTGTCCTGGCTGCTCGACGACAGCCGTTCCAGCTACGTGACCGGGCAGATCATCTGCGTGGACGGCGGCTTCACCGCCGCCGGCATGCTCGCCCACTGAAGCCAGCGACCACCCCTCGTTCCACGAACTGCGCCACAAGCGCGGGGAGCCCTGCAATGCGATACACCACCGTGCATCGTTCCGGAGGCGGCGTCCTGCCGCGTCCCCGGACCCTCATCCACCCGGGCGCCTACAACCCGGTGCGCATCCACAGCTGCACCGCCCCGCGGGGGCGTCACATCCGCCTGGCGCTGCGGCCGGGCGCCACCCTCTACGACGCCCTGGTCGGCCCCCTGGCCGGCGCCGGCGTCGCCTGCGCATCCATGACCCTGCTGGGCGGTGCCTTCGCGCGGCTCGACTATTGCACCGCGCCGCCCGATCCCTCCCGCCAGGCCGTGGTCGCCTACACCGCGCCCATCGAGGCCGGCGCGGCCGACCTCGTCTTCGGCAACGCCACCCTGGGCGCATCCGACAGCGGCGCGCCCCTGGTGCATTGCCACGCCGTCTTCCGCGACCGGGCCGGCCGCCTCGCCGGCGGCCACATCGTGCCGCAGACCAGCATCATCGGTCCCCGCGCCATCGCCGTACTCGCCACCTCGCTGGACGGCTTCGAGCTGCGGGCCCGCTACGACGAAGAAACCCACATCCGGCTGCTGCAACCCTTCAGGGGAAACCTCCATGGACGACGCTGAAATCGAGCGCGGCAGCATGGGCCGCGTCGCCTACGCCCGCATCGGCCCCAACGAAGACCTGGTGCGGGGCGTGGAGAAATTCTGCCTCTCGCTCGGCTTTCGCCACGCCTTCGTGCGCGGCGCCCTGGGCAGCCTGGTCGACGCCTGCCTCTACACCGCCCAAGGCGACTACCGCTGCATCGCCGGCCCCGCCGTGGAAATCGTCAGTCTCGCCGGCGAAGTCCGGGCCCAGCCGGATGGCTCCCTGCGCGCCAGCCTGTCGGGCGTGGTCGCCGACCCGCGGGGCGAGGTGCATGGCGGGCCTTTCGTGCCGGGCGCCAACCCCATCTGCATGACCTTCGAGGTCACGCTGGAGGAATGGCTGCCGGCGGGGTAGAGGGCAAGACGCGCGGCGCGGCGGCCGGAAACGGCGGCGGCGCCGGGCGGCCGCCGTTTTCCCCGGGCGCGGCAGCGTAGGGCCGGATTCCCCGCCACGACCGCTCCGGCGAAACCGCCCGTGGTTTGTAGGGGCGTGCGCCAGGTTGCTATAAAGAGGTCTACGGTATCTCTCCAGGGTCAGCACATGTCCATGCAAACACTGAGCCGGTGCGGCGTCGCGCTGTTTCTCGCCGCGCTGGTATCCGGCTGTTCTTTCTTCGGCTCCGGCGATTCGGACCGCGAGCGAACCGCCGCCCGTGTCAGCGACGAATGCAGAGGGAATCGCAGCCGCTGCCTCTACGAGGGCTCATACGAACCGGGAGAGCGCGACTACGCCGAAGAAGAAGCCAAGCGGCTCAACCGCGCGGAATCCGCGCGGCTGCGGCGGGTATTCGGCAACTGAGCGCGCGGGGCTTGCGCGCAGGCGTCCCGTCCGCCTTTCGCATGACGCCGGCTTTTCCGGCGTTATCGCATTTCGAACGCTTCCTGATGAAAGCCCTCGCCGGCCCCTCCGGCCCGCCGCCACGCGCGGCGCAGCGTCCTGGCCAGCCCCGGCGGGCCGCAGAACCAGATGTCCTGCGCGTGCCCGGCGGCGTCCGACGCCAGTCGGGAGGCGTCCAGGCGCTGGCCCGCATGGCTGTCGTGCACCGTCAGCGCGACGGACGGCAGGGCATTGCACAGCGCGCGCAGGCGCGGGACGAACGGATCGGCGCCCGCGTCGCGCACGCAATAGTGCAGATGCGCCCGGGGCGCGCCGGCCGGATCGGCCTGCATCGATTCCAGCCAGGACAGAAAAGGCGTGACGCCGATGCCGCCCGCGATCCAGACCTGGGTCGTGCCGGACTCCGGGGGCGCCGGCCGGAAGCAGCCGTAGGGGCCTTCGACCGTGATCCGTTGTCCCGCCTGCACGCGGGCGGCCAGGCCGCGCGTATAGTCGCCCAGCGCCTTGATCTGGAAAGCGATCCGGCGGTCCGGTCCGGGCGCGCTGGCAATGGTGTAGGGATGGGCGCCTTCGCGCTCGTCCAGCGTCAGGAACGCGAACTGGCCCGGCTTATGCCCCGGCCAGCCGGCATCGAGTTCGCACACGACTTCCAGCACGCCGGGATCCTGGCGCCGCACGGCGGCCACCGTGCCCGCGTGGCGGCGTCGCCGCCCGATGCGCCCGGCCAGCGCGGACACGGCGCCCCAGGTGCCGCCGGCCATCAGCAGCCCCAGCAGCGCGCCGGTGACGCCCTGCCAGTGCATGCGCGGCAAGAGCGCCGCGGCATGCGACACCAGCGCCAGGTAGAGCAGCGGCATGGCGCGATGGACCCAGCGCCATGCGTGATACGGAAAGCGCCGCCACAGCGTGATGACCAGCATGGCCAGCAACAGATACAGCCCCCATTCGCCCAAGTCCTTGGCGTAGCCGCGGACGCTGTCGAACAGCGTGACGGACGCCGGATGCGGCGGTCGGCCGGCAATGCCGGCCAGCGCGTTCAACGGGCCTTTGGAAAGCTCGATCAGCCAGTGCGCCAGGCCCGTGGCCACGGCCAGGATGCCTGCCCATTTGTGCAGGCGGTAGACCTTGTCCATGCCCCCGAGCGGACGCTCGAGCAGGCGCGGGCGCAGCGCCAGGATCATCGCGAGCGACATCAGGCCGATGGACCAGATGCCGGTAAGGTACAGGCCCTGCTGGCGCAGCAGCCACGGCCAGCCGCCTTGCAGCGGCGCCTGCCAGGCGAGATCCCATCCCCAGGCCAGCGTGAGGGCGCCCAGGAACAGGCCGATAGCGGTACGGGTATGCATGATGAAACGTGTCCGGTGCAACGGCGGCCCCGCGCGGGCGCGCGGGCCGCAAGAAAGGGGGGGGCGGACGGCGGGGGCGCGCGGCCGCCGTAGGCGTCAGTCGTCGAACTTGGTGCGTTCGATGGCGCCGGTATGCGCGTTGACGTAGAGCTTCACCCGCTGGGCCTGCGCGTCGCGCGCCTTGGCCTCGTAGCGGCCGTGTTCCAGCTCGATCTCGGTGACGTCGCGGTAGCCGGCCGCCGTGATGGCGTCATGGATCTGGCTGATCGACAGTATCGAGGCCGGCGCCGTGCGCGCGGCCGGCGCGGGAGCGGGGGCGGGAGCCTGCGTCTGGGCGTGGGCGGCCAGGGCGGCGGCGCCGAGGACGGCGCCGGAGACGAGGGTGCGGATGAGCTTCATGTGGGACTCCTTGGTCTTGCGGATTGAGATCGAATCGATCGGGACAGGTCTTGCAGACCCTGGACGACATTATGGAAACCTCCTCATGAACCCGGTCTGAAGCCCCCGTTCACCCGCCGTTCATGTTGGCCGCGGTATAACGTGCGGCACATCCGCCGCATTGCCGGCATGCCTTCCCGATGAGCCGATCTCCCGTCCGATTCCCCATGCCGCTGCGTTCCTGTCTTGCGATTCTCCTGTCGTGCGCGACGCTGGTCGGGCCGTCTCCCGCAAGGGCCGACGACGATCACGATCGCGCGCGCGAGGCCCTGCAGGAAGGAAAGATCCTGCCGCTGCGCACGGTGCTCGACATCGTCGAGCGCAGTTATCCCGGGCAGGTCGTCAAGGTAGAATTCGAGGAAGACGACGGCGAATATCTCTATGAGATCCGGCTGCTGCAAGCGAGCGGCAATCTGCTCAAGCTGAAGATCGACGCCCGCGACGGCCGGGTGCTGGGCGTCAAGGGCAAGCATATGCAATTCCGGGACGACGACTGATGCGCATCCTGCTGATCGAGGACGAACCGACACTGGCCGCGCAGCTCGAGCGCGCCCTGGACGACGCCGGCTACACCGTGGACCGCGCCGCCGACGGCAAGACCGCCCACTACATGGGCGAAGTGGAAACCTACGATGCCGTGGTGCTGGACCTGGGCCTGCCCGTGCTGGACGGTCTCACGGTGCTCAAGCGCTGGCGCGCCGCCGCGCGCAACATGCCGGTGCTGATCCTCACCGCGCGCGACAGTTGGCACGAGAAGGTCGCCGGCATCGACGCCGGCGCCGACGACTACCTCGCCAAGCCGTTCCACATGGAAGAGCTGCTGGCGCGCGTGCGCGCCCTGATCCGGCGCGACAGCATGCACGCCAGCGCGCAATGGCGTTGCGGTCCGCTCATGCTGGACACGCGGCAGGCCAGGGTGACGCTGGACGGCGTCGCGGTTTCGCTCACCAGCCACGAATTCAAGGTGCTGGCCATGCTGATGCAGCATGCCGGCGAGGTCGTGTCGCGCCAGCAGCTGGTCGAGCATCTCTATGCGCAGGACTTCGACCGCGACTCCAACACCATCGACGTATTCATCGGCCGGCTGCGCAAGAAACTTCCGCCCGACACCATCGAGACCGTGCGCGGGCTGGGCTACCGGCTGGCGGGCGGATCATGAGCGCCGCCGCGCCGCGGCGCCCGCGGGCCGGGCTGGACGGCGCCGGGTCGCTGCGCTGGCGCCTGCTGATCGGCACGCTGGCCTGGATCTCCCTCTCCGTCATCGTGGCGGGCTGGGGCCTGGCCAACCTGTTCCGCCAGCACATCACCGAACAACTGCGTTCGGAGCTGATGCTGCACCTGAACCAGCTCACGGCCGCCGTCAACCTCGGGCCCGCCGCGCAGGTGCGGGTGTCCCCGCCGCTCAGCGACCCGAGATTCGACCAGCCGCTGTCCGGCCTCTACTGGCAGATCGACCGCCTCGGCCCCGGCCCCCGCGCCGGCGTCGCGCGGTCCCGCTCATTGTGGGACCAGACCCTGCCCGCTGCGCCGCCCGGCGCCGAAAACGGATACGAGCTGACGGGCCCCGAAGGGCGCGACCTCTACGCCGTGGCGCGCCTGCTCACGCCCGCCGAAACCGACGCGCCCCGGCTGCGGCTGGTCGTGGCCGCCGACCGCACCGTGCTGGCCGAACCCATGGAGCGCTTCACCCACATACTCGTTATTTCGCTCGGCGGCCTGGCCGGAGGGCTGGTGCTGGCCGCCATCATGCAAGTGGTCATCGGACTGCGCCCGCTCGCGCGCCTGCGCCGCCAGCTCGCGCAGCAGCCGCCCGGCAGCAGCATGCGCATCGAAGGCCGCTACCCCGACGAAGTGCAGCCCCTGGTGGACGACTTCAACCGCGTACTCGCCGTCAACGACGAGATCATCCAGCGCGCCCGCACCCAGGCCGGCAACCTCGCCCACGCGGTCAAGACCCCGCTGGCCATTCTCGCCAACGCCGCGGCCGCCGAACGCGGGCCGCTGGCGGACCTGGTGCGCGAACAGGTTGGCGTGGCGCGCCGGCAGATCGACCATCACCTGGCCCGCGCCCGCGCCGCGGCCTCCTCGGGCGCGACGGACCTGCGCACCCCCGTGCGTGAGCCCCTGGAAGGGCTGCTGCGCGCCATGCGGCGCCTGCACGCCGACCGCCAGCTCGACATCGCGCTTGCCGTGAAGCCGGCCGACCTGTGCTTTCGCGGCGAACTGCACGACTTCCAGGAGATGCTGGGCAACCTGCTCGACAACGCCTGCAAATGGGCCAGGCGGCAGGTGCGCGTCACCGCCCGGCGCGATGCCCGGGGCCGTCTCTCCATCCACGTCGACGACGACGGCCCCGGCATTGCCGACACCGAACGCGAGCGCATCTTCAAGCGCGGCGTGCGCGTGGACGAACAACAGCCCGGCTCCGGCCTGGGCCTGGACATCGTGCGCGACCTGGCCTGCACCTATGGCGGCGACGTCCAGGCGCTCAGGTCGCCGGATCTGGGCGGGTTGAGGGTGATGTTGATATTGCCGGCGGCTTGAGGGCTGGCAGGCCATGACAACGGCGCGCTCCCCCCGGCGTGTCGGCATGTGTGCACCCATGCTTTCGGAACCTCTGCTGTTCAAGAAGATTAAAACGGGCAGGGCCGCCATTGGCATTTTGGGCAAGCGACGATGCGCTTGCCTTCAAGCCAGATAATCTGCATTCATTTTCCGTTTTTACAGGCGCCGGGCACGGAACGCCTGTGCGCCGTTTGTATTTCATATGGTGCGGATCATTGGTTTTTTCTTCCTTTATAAATTTTCTTTTTTAAATCACCTCGATCAACTTGTTGGTATTCGGAGATTTTCATGTCTGCGTGGACGCGCTGGCGATTATTCTGAATGCCGCCAGGTAGGGCTGTCGCATTATTCTTGCGGTGCCACGGAATCGTCTTATGGGTTTCGTCGCCTTCTGCACGTTCGTCTCGGGGCTGGTGAGACACAGTTCTGTATTACAGAAAAATTATTAGTGGGATTGGTCTTATATCTTGCGAATTTACGCGCTGATCGTACTTGTACTAGGTTTTCTTCGCTGGGTAGATCATCCGCGCTGACTATCATGGCCACCAGCGCACTCCACAGTAATTTTCCGGTAGTCGTTAACGATATTCACGGAGAATCCGCACGTTTTGGAGGCGAAAATTGGAAGGTGTTCATGATCTCGTCGAAACGGAATTCACTTTTAACCCAGTCATATGCCGTGGCGCTATTCGCTCAAGCAGTCTCGGTTTGCAGCGCTTCTGCGCAGAGCTACGACCAGACCATCAACGCCAATCAGTCGAGTATGGTCCTTCTCGCCAAGCCCGGGACGACCGTACTCGTGGCGCCGGGCGCCGAGATTTCCGTGGCCTCCTCCTTGGGATTTGGCGGTGTTGATGGGATACAAGGGGCACCGGGCGATACCTGGATCCTCACGAACCAAGGCTCCGTCGAGGCGCCCTCGGAGGGGATTAGCCTGGACGGTCCCGGCAGCGGCGTCATCAACCATGGACAGATCTCCGGCAGGGTGGGGATTTGGAGCAGATCGGACCTGTTCGTGCGAAATGAAGCCGGAGGCAGGATCTCCGGCAAAAATGCCGGCGTGAAAACCTACGGACCGCTTACGCTCGACAATGCGGGATCCATAATATCGGAATTCGCCGCGGTTGAAGGCCACCAGTGGTCAGGCAGGTTCGGCGCCGACGTCCGGAACACCGGCACCCTTCAGGGCCGCCAGGTGGGCATTAGCCTCTTAGGCAACTCCGATCCCGGGTCCACCAACACGATCCGGAACTTCGACGGCGGCCAGATCCTGGCGACTGATGCCATAAGCGTGGGGCTGTATGCGGTGCTCGGATCGAGCACCGTCACCAATGGACGCGGCAGTATCATCAAGGCAAGGTTGCATGGGATTCATGGCGCGGACCTGTCGACCGAGATTCTGCTCAACAATTGGGGCGCCATCGAGGGCACGAACGGCCTCGGCGTCTGGACCTACGGCGGGGGCATGATCACCAATTTCGAAGACGGCGTGATCTCGGGCCTCGGGGGCGTCTCCTATACGCGCAGCCGGTATGGCGATGTCGACCTCACCAATGACGGAACCATCACCGCAACCGGGACGACTTTCATCGGAGGCGACGGCCTCGAGGCGGGAGTGGGCGCAGGCGTCTACGTTGGCGCGGCCGCCGCGGGCGGTTCGATCCGCAACCTCGCCGGTGGCATTATCCAGGGCGGCGCATATGGCATCTATAGCGGCAGCGCGCTCGAGCCCGATGATGCGCCGGCGATGTCGATCGTCAATGCCGGCACCATCCAGGGCGACACTGGTATTTCGGTCAATGATGCGCCCGCATTCATCACCAATTCCGGAACGATTGCCGGGTCCGGCGGCGTCGCCATCCGCTTTGATCAGACGCGCGCGAGTTCCAACTCGCTGACGCTGGGCACCGGCTCCGTTCTGCATGGCAAGGTACTGGGTGGCGCAGGCAGCGACAGCCTCCTCCTTCTCGGAAGCGGCATCGAGGACGGCGGCAAGTTCCAGAATTTCGAAACCTTGAACATCAACGGCGCGGCCTGGAGGCTCACAGGCGATTCCTCATTCTCGCAATCCTCCAACGTGACGGCAGGCCGCCTTACCGTCAACGGCACGCTCAGCTCGCCCTCGGTGTCCGTGAAGGCCGGGACGATCCTCGGCGGCGGCGGAACCATAAACGGCAATGTCTCTAACCTTGGCACCATCGCTCCCGGAGCCGAGGGAGAGGTCGGCACATTGACCGTCAATGGCGACCTCGTCCTGGCGTCAAGCTCCGCCCTCAATTTCCAGCTTGGGCGGCCAAGGCTGGTCGGGCAGCCGCCAGACGAGGAAGGCAGCAGCGCGCTGAATGACCTGGTCAACGTCAGCGGCGATCTGACGCTGGACGGCGTCCTGAATGTCAGCTCGACCACCGGCAGCGCTTTCGGCGCCGGAATATACAGGTTGATCAACTATGGCGGCACGCTGACGGATAACGGCCTGGCCTTGGGGGCCATGCCGGCGGGGAGTTCCAATTCCATTCAGACATCGGTGGCTGGCCAGGTCAACCTCATCAACGCCTCGGGGCCGGCCCTGCGGTTCTGGGATGGAGACGCAGGCTCCAAATTCAATAGCGTCATCGACGGCGGCAACGGCATCTGGCACGCGTCCGGTGGCAACGACAACTGGACAGAGAAGACCGGAGCCCTCAACGGCGCCTTTAGCGATGGCGCCTATGCCGTATTCAGCGGCGCGGCCGGCACCGTGACGGTCGATAACACGCACGGCCCCGTCATGGTGGGGGGCATGCAGTTCGCGACGAGCGGCTATCGCATCCAGGGCGGCGCCGTTACCTTGCTGAGCGGCGAAACGCCGATACGAGTGGGCGATGGCAGCGCGTCCGGCGCGAACTTCGCGGCGAAAATCGCCTCCCCGCTCGTCGGCGACGGCATGTTGGTGAAAGCGGACGGCGGCACGCTGGTCCTCAGCGGCGCCAACAACCATACCGGAGGTACATCGATCGAAGGCGGCACCTTGCAGATCAGCGCCGACGCCAATCTTGGCGCGGCTGGCGGCAAACTCGCCTTCGACTTCGATGGCGGGGTGCTGCACACCACATCCAGCTTCGGCATGTCGCGCCCGGTCGCCCTCAATACCACCGGCTTTTTTGACGTGGACGGCGGAACCACGCTGGACCTTGCCGGACCCGTGTCGGGCGCCAGCGATCTGATGAAACTCGGCGGCGGCGCCCTTGCCTTGACGGGGGCCAATGCCTACCGGAACACGGGCGTGCTCGCGGGCACGCTGATCGGCGACTTGAACTCGATTTCCGGAAGCATTGGCAACGCGGGGATCGCCATCTTCGACCAGTCCACCAGCGGAACCTTTGCGGGAAACATCGCCGGCCTCTCGCAAACACAAGGGGTGATGGTGAAGAGGGGAGGGGGAACGCTGAGGCTTTCGGGCAATTCGGCCCTCGACTGGACGGTCGACGACGGAAAACTGATCTCCTCGGCCGAGCGCTTCGACGGTAACGTGCACCTCCGTGGCGGTACGATGACGTTCGACCAGGACGTGAATGCGAGCTATGCCGGCCTTATCTCCGGCAGCGGCACCCTGGAAAAGGCAGGCAGGGCTGCGTTGCTTCTGCTGGAAGACAATGTGGCCTTTTCGGGCCTGACTGCCGTCAATGCGGGAACCCTCTACGTGAACGGCACGCTGGGAGGATCGGTCGCTGTCGCCAGCGGGGGCACGCTCGGCGGAGCCGGGACGGCAGGCTCCACGACGATCGAAGCAGGCGGCGTTCTGTCGCCGGGGCAGCCCTTGCTGAGCAAGGACTCGATCGGCGGCGAAACACTCGGCACTTTGGCCGTAAGTGGCGACTTGACGTTCAAGTCCGGATCGACGTTCTCGGTCGATATTTCGCCTTCGGCGTCAGACCGTGTCAACGTTTCCGGTTCGGCCACGATCGAGGGAGGCAATGTCGCGGTCGAGAAGATCGGCGGGGTCTATGTGCCGGGAAGCCGTTGGACGATACTCAATGCGAGCGGCGCCGTTTCGGGAGCTTTCGGTTCGATTTCCGAAAACCTGCCCTACGTCGGGCTGATGCTCGAATATGATCCCAACAACGTCTATCTGCATATTCAGCGAAACGACATCGCATTCTGCCTGCCCGGCTTCAACCACAATCAATGCGCGATAGCCAATGGGGTGGAGAGCCTCGGCCAGGGCGATGCCCTCTACGACAACGTGGCTTCCCAAACCGACGGGAAGGCGGCGGCTTATGCCTTCGACCAGCTTTCCGGAGAAATCCACGCATCGGCAAAGGCCGCCATTTTCGATGACAGCGGCTTTATACGCGGCGCGATGAACGAACGCCTGCGCTATGCCTTTGGCGCAGTGGGCACGGCCGGCACACCGGCTGCGGGTGGCGCGGGTACGGCCGGCTCAGCGGCGCATGGCGAGCGGGCGGCGGTCTGGGCGCAGGGTTTCGGGGCGTGGGGACATGTCGATGGCGACGGAAACGCCGCCCGCATGTCCCGGTCTATCGGAGGCATTTTCATCGGCGCGGATGGTGCAGTGAGCGATCATTGGCGCGTGGGCGCTTTGGGCGGTTACTCCGAGACCGATCTCCGGGTCGGTGGCCGTTCCTCGTCGGCCGACAGCGACAACTATCATCTCGGCGCATATGCTGGCGCGCAACGGAACAATCTCTCCTTCAGGAGCGGCGTTGCCCTGACCTGGCATCGGCTGTCGACGAAACGGTCGGCGGTCTTCCCAGGTTTCCAGGATCATCTGTCGGCCGATTATTCTGCCCGGACCACGCAGGTCTTCGGAGAATTCGGATACCGCTTCGATCTCGGCCGCACAGCGCTTGGCGCGGCGGCACTCGAACCATTCGTCAATCTCGCCTATGTCAATCTCGACACCGACGGCTTCACCGAGCGGGGAGGCATTGCGCGGCTCTCATCGAGCAGCGCCAATGACAGCGTTACCTACACCACGCTGGGTCTGCGTGGGCAGACGACCCACACCTTCGATAATGGCGTTTCCGTCCTTGCTCGCGGCGCCCTCGGCTGGCGCCATGCGTTCGGCGATGTCCGCCCGGACTCGAACTTTGCATTTGCGGGCGGTTCCGCATTCGATATTCTCGGGACCCCCATTGCGAAGAACGCCTTGCAGCTTGAGGCGGGCTTCGACGCCAAGGTCTCCAAAACCATGATCCTCGGGCTCTCATACATGGGGCAGATCGCAAACTTGCAACAGGAGCATGGATTAAAGGCGAATATGAGCTGGCGCTTCTGAATCCCTGGCGCCAGCTCGTCAAAGAAGATGCCGCCCGCCGTGACGCCGCTCCTGAATCCCGGCAGGCGGCCGGCATGAGTTTCGGCTTGCGCATAAAACTATTGCGCAGCTCTTCGGTATTGGCCCGCAGTGACGTGCCTTCGGGAAATCCGTACAGGTCAGAACCGGAGGTAAGGCTGCTTCTCAGCGAGTGGCAGGCGGGGGGCGACATATATCTCGCCAGCCTGACGTGTCGGAGGCGACCTTTTACACGTGGAAGAAGACGTACGCTGATTTCGGCGTGAGCGGGCTGCCTGCCGGGCCAGGGTTGTTCAGAGCCTGCGTCGCCAGGGCTGCTTTTTTTAATAAGAGGGGCGGCCCGGCTGCTGCAGATCCGTGCCGGAACAAGCGTTCGTACATCCATCCATCATTGGTCAGCACGAGCGCGGCCTTGCCTTGAATGTTGCCTTGCGTCTGGCCGGCGCCGTCCTGTTGCCGAGCATCGCCTTGGTTTCGGTATCTTGCTTGTTCAGCAGCCCGGCATCGACCAGCGCATCCGCACGCGCCTTGCTTTCGTTCCCCCAGGGATTCTGATTCGCCAGGGTGAACGGCACTTCCTTGGCCGGGGTATCAGGCACAGGCGGACTCACTTCTGACTTCTCAAGATGGGCCTGTCCTCCGGCGAGCTTCAGGACTTCTACGAGTTTGCCCGTGAGCACGGCAATAAGGAGACGCCCTCGGGTTGCCCTTGAGGGGCAACTTTATGGGAACAACATGGCGGGCTGGCGTCCGCTGATCGCCCGTCATATGAATCAAGTTGCACCCAGCGCGGAGGCTCTGCAGCCCCGAGGACTTGATACCAGGGTGTCCCCCGAGGGTGAGCAGATGGTGCGCATTCAGGGAGTCTGGATGAGTACCCGAGCAGCAGCCCGAGCGGGGTTCATCTAAAGCGTAGAGCGGGGGGTGAGGGCCGTGGTGATCGGCGTGGTAATTTCACCACTGCCACACTCCACCCTCTCTAGTATTCATGCGGCTTTGCGCGCCGCTATGAGGTCGATGGTGCCCGGGGCTGGAATCGTGTCAACGCCGGTTGAAAACTGACCCACTTTCGTCGGAATCGTCGGAGTAAAACTGACCCACCCCGGCGTCCAAAAAACCTAGCTCCTGATCTTGATATTCCCTGCTTTGCGCTTGTCCTTGAGTCGGTAGCTTTCCCCGGCAATCTGCACGATATGGGCGTGATGCAGCAGGCGGTCGAGCAAGGCGGCGGTCAGCGTTTGGTCCTCAGCAAAGCATGAGGACCACTGACTGAAGGGCAGATTGCTGGTGACGATGATGCTGGTGCGCTCGTAGCGCTGGGCCACCACGTTGAAGAACAGATTCGCCTC
>NZ_LHSJ01000043.1:0-19987 GCF_001270295.1 Achromobacter sp. DMS1
CGCCCGGTCCGTGCGCATCCGGCCCCACTCGGCCCCGGTTCATATGGCCCTGGCGGATAGGCGCCCGGGAAGTGAATTTCCGGGGTATGAGTGCCCGGGACATGAGTTCCTGGAACATGCGCTCCCTGGGCATGGGCGCCATAGCGCGGCGGCGCCGGCTCGCGCACGCCCCGCCCGGCGCCGCAGGCAAACCGGGTCATCCGCGCATCGCGCGCGGGCCGGCCGGCAGAAGCCGGGCGGCCGCCCGCCCAACGGCCGAGCCGCACGCGCAGGTCCTCCGTGCATGCCGGCTCGGTGACGAAGTCGGCCGCGCCCAGCGCCAGCAGGTCTTCGATGGCGGCGCCTTCAGCTCCCGCACCAGCAACAGCAGGGGCGTGTCCAGGCGCCCCTGGCATTGGGCCAGCGCCGTGCGCGCCAGCGAGCGAGGGCGCCGAGACGGGAAGCAGGCAGCTATCGTAGCGTCTGAGCGCCACGGCGAGCCGCGCAATGGCGTCCGCCGGCCCGGACGCGCGCCGTCCGTTCGCGCCCAGGTCTACCGCATGCAGCCGCACGCGGGGCAACAGCGGCTGCCGCCCCGCCATCCATGCCCGCATGGCCCCCACGTGGGCGGGCGCGAGCAGCACGCCGCAATCCAGCATTTCGCGCATGCTCCTGGCCTCCTATTCCGTATGAACAGCGGCAAGGCTACGCCGCTGCGCACGCGCCGCATCCATTCGTGGATCACGCATTGCGGCAGGCCGGCAGGGGCACGCGCCCCGGCGGCGGGTCGGAGCCGCAGCGGCCGCATCGGCGCCGCCGCGAAAGCAAAACCCGCCACGAGGGCGGTCTTGCATGCCGCGAGGGCCGGCTCAGTGCGAGCGGCGGCCTTCGCGCAGCCGGGCGCGCCGCCGCGGCCTGGGCCGCGAGCATGGCGAGCTCGGCTTCGACGACAGCGATGTCGGCCTTGTCCTTGGCGTTGCGCAGCGCCTCTTCGGCGCGCGCTTGCGCGCGTCCAGGGCGCGGGCCTCGTCGAGGTCGGCCGCACGGATGGCCGTGTCGGCCAGCACCGTCACGCTGCCCGGCTGGACTTCCAGGATGCCCCCGGCGACGAAGATGTTTTCCTCGCCTTGGTCGGCACGAACGATCTTTACCGTCCCGGGGCGTATGCGCGAAATCAGCGGGGTGTGGCCAGGCAGGATGCCCAGCTCGCCCGCCTCGCCAGGCAGCACCACGAACTTCGCCTCGCCGGTGAAGATCGCTTCCTCTGCGCTGACGACATCCACATGCAGGGTAGCCATATCGGTTCCTTATTGCAGTTTCTTGGCCTTCTCGAAGGCTTCGTCGATCGAGCCGACCATGTAGAAGGCCTGTTCCGGCAGCGCGTCGCACTCGCCGTTCACGATCATCTTGAAACCGCGGATGGTCTCGGCCAGGGGCACGTACTTGCCGGGCGAGCCGGTGAACACTTCGGCCACGTGGAAGGGCTGCGACAGGAAGCGCTGGATCTTGCGCGCGCGCGCCACGATCTGCTTGTCTTCCGGCGACAGTTCGTCCATGCCCAGAATCGCGATGATGTCGCGCAGTTCCTTGTAGCGCTGCAGCGTCTGCTGCACGCCACGGGCCACCTGGTAGTGCTCTTCGCCCACGACTTGCGGGTCGAGCTGGCGGCTGGAGGAATCGAGCGGGTCCACGGCCGGGTAGATACCCAGGGCGGCGATGTCGCGCGACAGCACCACGGTGGAATCCAGATGCTGGAAGGTCGTGGCGGGCGACGGGTCGGTCAAGTCGTCGGCGGGCACGTACACGGCCTGGATCGAGGTGATCGAGCCCGTCTTGGTGGAGGTGATGCGCTCCTGCAGCTTGCCCATTTCTTCGGCCAGCGTCGGCTGGTAGCCCACGGCGGAAGGCATGCGGCCCAGCAGCGCGGACACTTCGGTGCCGGCCAGGGTGTAGCGGTAGATGTTGTCCACGAAGAACAGGATGTCGCGGCCTTCGTCGCGGAACTTCTCGGCCATGGTCAGGCCAGTCAGCGCCACGCGCAGGCGGTTGCCCGGGGGTTCGTTCATCTGGCCGAACACCATGGCGACCTTGTCCAGAACGTTCGACTCTTCCATTTCATGGTAGAAGTCGTTACCTTCGCGGGTACGCTCGCCCACGCCGGCGAACACCGACAAGCCGCTGTGCTGCTTGGCGATGTTGTTGATGAGTTCCATCATGTTCACGGTCTTGCCCACGCCGGCGCCGCCGAACAGGCCCACCTTGCCGCCCTTGGCGAACGGGCAGACCAGATCGATCACCTTGATGCCGGTTTCGAGCAGTTCCACGGAGGGCGACAGCTCGTCGAAGGCCGGCGCATCCTGGTGGATGGCGCGCTTTTCGTCGCTTTCGATGGGGCCGGCTTCGTCGATGGGACGGCCCAGCACGTCCATGATGCGGCCCAGCGTGCCGGCGCCCACCGGCACCGAGATCGGGGCGCCCGTGGCGGCGACCTTCATGCCGCGGCGCAGGCCGTCGCTGGAGCCCAGGGCGATGGTGCGCACCACGCCGTCACCCAGCTGCTGCTGCACTTCCAGCGTCAGGCCCTTCTCGGCGAACGAGGAACCCTCGTCGACCAGGGTGAGCGCTTCGTAGATCTTGGGCATGTGATCGCGGGGGAACTGAATGTCCACCACGGCGCCGATGCACTGAACGATGGTTCCGTTGCTCATGTCGATTCCTTGCTTGATAGCTTTTGACGGGATGCCCCTCGCCTCAGACGGCGGCGGCGCCCCCTACGATTTCCGAAATTTCCTTGGTGATCGCGGCCTGGCGGGTCTTGTTGTAGACCAGCTGCAGATCGCCGATGACCTTCTTGGCGTTGTCCGACGCCGCCTTCATGGCGACCATGCGGGCCGACTGCTCCGAAGCCATGTTCTCGGCCACGGCCTGGTACAGAAGGCCTTCGACGTAACGCTGCAACAGGTCGTCGATCACGCTACGAGCGTCGGGTTCGTAGATGTAATCCCAGCTGTATTGCGTCTTCAGCTCGGCGGCCGGCGCCAGGCTTTCGGCGCCCGTCTGGAACGGATCGTCCAAACCGCTGGCCAGCGGCAGCAGGCGCAGGAACACCGGCTCCTGGCGCATCGTGTTGACGAAGCGGGTGGTCGCGACGTACAGCGCGTCGATGCGGCCTTCCAGGTAGTCGTCGAGCTGCACCTTGATGGCGCCCAGCAGGCGGTCGAGCTGCGGCTTGTCGCCCAGTTGCACTTCCTGCGACACCAGCTTGGCGCCGATGCGGGTCAGCACGCCCAGGCCCTTGTTGCCCAGCGCGGTCGCCTGCACGGAAATGCCGCGCTGCGCGAATTCCCTGAGCTTGGCCAGCGTCACGCGGGTGACGTTGGTGTTCAGGCCGCCGCACAGGCCCTTGTCGGTGGTCACCAGGACCACGCCGACCGCCTTCATTTCGCGTTCGACCAGGTACGGGTGGCTGTATTCGGGGTTGGCCTGCATCAGGTGCGCGGCAATCTCGCGCACCTTGTTGGCGTACGGACGTCCGGCGCGCATCCGCTCCTGCGCCTTGCGCATCTTGGATGCGGCGACCATTTCCATCGCCTTGGTGATCTTGCGCGTGTTTTGCACGCTCTTGATCTTGGTTCGGATTTCCTTGATTCCGGGCATTGCGCTTTCCTGTGAAGACTGGCCGATGAGGCGGGGCTTGCGCCCCTCCTCATCCGAAGGACGGGGCGCACGCCGCGGCGCGCGCTCCGTCACTTACTTAAAAAGCACCGTGCTTCTTGAAATCCTGGATGGCGGCGGACAGTTCGGCCTCGTCATCCTTGGACAGTTCCTTGGTGTCTTCGATGCGCTGGACCAGGGCGGCGTGCTTGGCCTTGAGCTGATCCTTGAGGGACTTCTCGAAAGCCAGCACCTGGCCGACTTCCACGTCGTCCAGATAGCCGTTGTTCACGGTGTACAGCGTGACGGCCAGTTCCCAGACCTGCTGCGGCTGGTACTGGGGCTGCTTGAGCAGTTCCACCACGCGCTTGCCGCGCTCGAGCTGGCGACGGGTGGCATCGTCCAGGTCGGAGGCGAACTGCGCGAAAGCGGCCAGTTCACGGTACTGCGCCAGGTCGGTACGGATGCCGCCCGACAGCTTCTTGATGACCTTGGTCTGGGCGGCGCCGCCCACGCGGGACACCGAAATACCGGCGTTGATGGCCGGACGCACGCCCGCGTTGAACAGGTCGGTTTCCAGGAAGATCTGGCCGTCGGTAATGGAAATGACGTTGGTCGGAACGAAGGCCGACACGTCGCCCGCCTGGGTTTCGATGATCGGCAGCGCGGTCAGCGAGCCGGTCTTGCCCTTGACGGCGCCGTTGGTGAACTTCTCGACGTACTCTTCGTTCACGCGAGCGGCGCGCTCCAGCAGGCGCGAGTGCAGGTAGAACACGTCGCCCGGGTAGGCTTCGCGGCCCGGCGGACGGCGCAGCAGCAGCGAAACCTGGCGGTAGGCCCAGGCCTGCTTGGTCAGGTCGTCGTAGACGATGAGGGCGTCTTCGCCGCGGTCGCGGAAGTATTCGCCCATCGTGCAGCCGGCATAGGGGGCCAGGTACTGCATGGCCGCCGAATCCGAAGCCGAGGCGGCCACGACGATGGTGTATTCCATGGCGCCGTGCTCTTCGAGCTTGCGGACCACGTTGTTGATGGTCGACGCCTTCTGGCCGATGGCGACGTACACGCAGGTGACGCCCTTGCCCTTCTGGCTGATGATGGTGTCGACGGCCACGGCGGTCTTGCCGGTCTGGCGGTCGCCGATGATCAGCTCGCGCTGGCCGCGGCCAATGGGCACCATCGAGTCGATGGCCTTGATGCCGGTCTGCAGCGGCTGCGACACCGAGCGGCGGGCGATGACGCCAGGCGCCACCTTCTCGATGATGTCGGTTTCCTTGGTGTTGATCGGACCCTTGCCGTCGATGGGCTCACCCAGCGTGTTCACCACGCGGCCCTTCAGCTCGGGGCCGACCGGCACTTCCAGAATGCGGCCGGTCGTCTTGACCTGGTCGCCTTCGGACACGCCGGTATAGTCGCCCAGAATCACGGCGCCGACAGAGTCGCGCTCGAGGTTCAGCGCGAGGCCGTAGACGTTGTTGGGGAATTCGAGCATTTCGCCCTGCATCACGTCGGACAGGCCGTGGATGCGGGTGATGCCGTCGGTCACGGAGACGACGGTGCCCTGAGTGCGGACATCAGCCGAAGCGCCCAGGCCCTCGATGCGGCTCTTGAGCAGTTCGCTGATCTCGGAGGGATTGAGTTGCATAATGACTCCTGGAATCCTGTAAGTTGCCTCAAGCGGCGAGCGTGTCCCGCATGCGGGCCAATTGGGCTTTGACGGAAGTATCGAGCACCTGGTCGCCGACCGACACGTCGTGCAGCTCCTGTCCTTCGATCTGACGGCCCTGGCGCCCATCCTCATCCTGGTGGGCGTGTGGATGTTCCGCCGCTACCCGCCGGGCCGCACGCGCGACCTGGGCCGGGTATTCATCGGGCTGGGCCTGCTGCTGCTGTCGCTGCACCAGCTCGTGGGCCTCTTCGAACCGTTCCAGAACGCCCCCATGCTGGCCATGATGCTGGACGCCCTGGCGACCCAGCCGGTGGCGGCGGTGCTGCTCTCGGCGGCGTTCACCTGGGCCGCGCATTCGAGCGTGGCGTGGTGGTGCTGGTGATGTCGCTGGCCTCGCACCACATGGTGGCGCCGCACGTGGCCTTCGCGCTGGTGCTGGGCGCCAACCTGGGAACCGCCATCAACCCCATGATCGAAGGCGTCACGGGCGACGACCCGGCCGCCCGCCGGCTGCCGCTGGGCAACCTGCTAACCCGCATCGTCGGCGTGCTGGCCGGCCTGCTCGTGCTGCCCTGGCTGCAGCCCATGATGAGCGAGCTGACCAGCGAGCCGGCGCGGGCCGTGGCCAATTTCCACACGCTGTTCAACGCCCTCATCGCACTGGTGTTCCTGCCGCTGCTCACGCCCTACGCGGCCTTGCTGACGCGCTGGCTGCCCAAGCGCGCCGATCCCAACGACCCGTCGCGTCCGCAGTACCTGGACGAATGGGCGCACGACGTGCCGGCGGTGGCGCTGGGCAACGCCGCGCGCGAGGCCCTGCGCATGGCCGACATGCTGCAGACGCTGCTGCTCTATGCGCGCGCCGGTTTCAAGCGCGACAACCGGCACCGCATGGTGCAGGCCCGCCAGCTCGACGCGGCGCTGGACAAGCTGGAAAACGCCATCACGACCTACCTGGCCACCCTGGACCAGGAAAACATGACCCGCGAAGACCAGCAGCGCCTGGACGACATCCTGGCCTTTGCGAGCAACATCGGCCATGCCGGCGACATCGCGCACCATGGTCTGCTCAGCCATATCGCCAAGCTGCGCAAGCAGGGCTGGGTGCTCTCGCCCGAACAGCGCGCCAGCCTGGACGAGACGCTGGGCGAGCTCATCGCCAACCAGCGCCAGGCCGCCGCCCTCTTCGTGAACGACGACCTGCGCCAGGCGCGCGCGCTGGCCGGCGAGAAGTCGCGCTTCCGGGCCATCGAGAGCCAGGCGGCCGAAGCGCACCTGCAAAAGATCAAGTCCGGGCAGGTGGACGCGGCCGAGGTCGGCGCGCTGTACCTGGACATCCTGCGCGACATGAAGGGCATCAATTCGCACCTCGTGGGGGCATCGGCCTACCCCCTGCTCGCCCGCCACGGCGAACTGCTGCCGAGCCGCCTGCGCGAAGCGGACAACTGATCGCCGGCGCGGCGCCGGCCCTCCCGGCTACAGGTAGCGCTTGAACCAGGCCAGCATCCGGCTCCAGCCGTCCTCGGCCGCCTCGCGCCGGTAGCTGGCGCGGTAGTCGGCCAGGAAGGCGTGGTCGGCCTCGGGATACACGATGATCTCCGACTGCCGGGCGGCCTCGTTGCCCTGCGCGAGCTTGCGCTTCATGGTTTCGACGTCGGCCAGCGGAATGCTCGCGTCCTTGCCGCCGTACAGGCCCAGGACCGGGCCGTGCAGCTCGTCGACCACGTCCAGCGCGAAACGCTTGATGAGCGGCCCGTGGCCGACGGCCAGCTTGCCATACCAGGCCACGCCCGCCTTCACGGCCGGATTGTGGGCGGCGTACATCCAGGTGATGCGGCCGCCCCAACAGAAGCCCGTGACGCCCACGCGCCGCGCGTCTCCGCCGTGCCCGGCCGCCCAGGCCACGCAGGCGTCGAGATCCGAAAACACCTGTTCGTCCGGCACCTTGCTGACCAGTTCGGCGATGAGCCTGGGAATGTCGGTATAGGCCGAGGCATCGCCCTGGCGCTCGTACAGGTTGGCCGACACGGCCAGGTAGCCCGCCTTGGCCACGCGCCGGCACAGATCCTTGATGTGCTCGTGCACGCCGAAGATTTCCTGCACCACCAGCACGATGGGCAGCTCGCTCTGCCCCTGCGGCGCGGCATAGTAGGCCGAAATGGCGCCGTCGGCGACGGGGAGCGCGAAGTCTCCGTGCGCCAGCCCTTCGGCATCCGTGTGTATGGCAGTGGGCGCGACCTGGCCCGCGGCGGCGGAAAAACTCATGGCGTACTCCTGTAGGAATGACACTGGCGCCGGCCGCCCGCGCATGCCGCCTTGGCGGCGCGCGGGCGGTGGCGGCGAAACGCCCGGGACGCTTTCCGAACCGCCGCCGGTTCAGTGCATGTGCACTTGGCCGGCCGCTCGTCCGCATGCACGGCCTCGCCGTGGGCGTGGCCATGGTGCATCAGCGTGGTGACGCTGTAGATCAGCGCCACGCCCACGCCCACGAGCAGCAGTTGCGGAATGGCGTCCGCGAGGGATATGCGTTCGTGCATCTGCGGGATCAGGTCGGCCACCGAGATGTACAGGAAGCTGCTGGCGGCAACCACCAGCACGTACGGCACCCATCCCTGCGCCTGCTGCAGCACGAAGACTCCTATTATGCCTCCCACGGCTGAACACAGGCTGGAGAAGAGGATGAGCGAGAAAGCGCGCCGGCGCGCCAGCCCGGCGTTGATGAGCACCACGAAGTCGCCCAGCTTGTGCGGCACTTCGTGGACGATGATGGACGCCGCCGTCAGCACGCCCAGCACGGGATCGGTCAGGAAAGCCGCCGCGACCAGCACGCCGTCGCACAGGTTGTGCAGCGAACTGCCGATGAGGATGAGCACGCCGCCGCGCCCCGCTTCGTGGCGGTCGTGGCCCTTGTGGTGATGGTGCCCGTCGCCTTCATGGTGATGGCTGTGGCGCAGCAGCGCGATCTTCTCCAGCACGAAAAAGCCGATGAGCGACGCCAGCATCAGTCCGAAGAAGACGTGCGCGTCGGCGGCGTCGGACTCGAAAGCCTCGGGCAGCAGGTGCAGCAGGGCCACCGACAGCAGCACGCCGACGGACAGGCTCACCATGTGGTGCAGATACCTGGCGAACACCTTGTAGGCCAGCCAGTGGGCGACGAGCACGGCGATGAGGCCGCCGGCGACGGTGGCAAGTAGGACCCAGATGAGGAGCATGGAGAAAAGCCCGGAAAAAAGGCGCAGGAGGCGGAAAGCGCAACATTATATTGTTGCAGCCCCCAAAAGCGGAAATGGCCGGGCGCCGGGGCCGTTCCTCCGGGGCGGAGGAACGGCCCCGGCGCCCGCTCAGTGGGCCTGCTCCCAGTTCTTGCCGGCTCCCACCTCGGCCACCAGCGGCACCCGCAGCGTGGCCACGCCGCACATGAGGCGCGGCAGGGCTTCGCGCACCAGGGTCAGCTCTTCGTCGGGCGTCTCCAGCACGAGTTCGTCGTGCACCTGCATGATCATGCGCGTCTGCAGCCGCTCGGCCTCGATCCAGTCCTGCACGGCCACCATGGCCATCTTGATGAGATCGGCCGCGGTTCCCTGCATGGGCGCATTGATGGCCGCGCGCTCGGCTGCCTGGCGGCGGGGGCCGGAAGCGCCGCGGATCTCCGGCAATTGCAGCCGGCGGCCGAACACGGTTTCCACGTAGCCCTGTTCGCGGGCCAGGCGCCGGGTATTTTCCATGTACATGGCCACGCCCGGATAGCGGGCGAAGTAGCGGTCGATGTACTGCTGCGCCGCATCGCGGGTGATGCCCAGGTTCGACGCCAGCCCGAACACGCCCATGCCGTAGATCAGGCCGAAGTTGATGGCCTTGGCGGCGCGGCGCTGCTCGGCGGTCACCTGGGCCAGCGGAATGCCGAACACCTCCGAGGCGGTGGCGCGGTGGATGTCTTCGCCGGCCGCGAAGGCCCGCTGCAGGTTCTGGTCGTCGGAAACATGCGCCATGATGCGCAGCTCGATCTGCGAATAGTCGGCCGACAGCAGCAGTCCGCGCTCGGCGATGAAAGCCTCGCGCACGCGCCTGCCGGCCTCGGTGCGCACGGGAATGTTCTGCAGGTTCGGGTCGGACGAGGCGAGCCGCCCGGTGATGACGGCCGCCTGCGAATAATGCGTGTGCACCCTGCCCGTGGCCGGGTTGATCATGCGCGGCAGCTTGTCGGTATAGGTGGACTTGAGCTTGGACAGCCCGCGGTAGTCGAGCAGCACCTGCGGCAGGGGGTAGTCCTGCGCCAGCTTGCTCAACACCTCTTCGTCGGTGGACGGCGCACCGCCGGCGGTCTTGCGCACCACCGGCAGCTGCATGCGGCCGAACAGGATCTCGCCCAGTTGCTTGGGCGAATTCAGGTTGAAGGGCTGCCCGGCGAGTTCGTAGGCCTTCTGCTCGAGCTGCAGCATTTCCTGGCCCAGCTTGTGGCTCTGGCGCGCCAGCTCTTCGGCGTCCACCTTGACGCCGTTGCGCTCCATCGTGGTCAGCACCGCGGAAACCTGCATCTCCAGCCGGTAGATGCGGTCCAGACCGGCATCGGCCGCCACCTGCGGGCGCAGCGCCTGGTGCAGCTGGAGCGTGAAATCGGCGTCCTCGGCCGCATAGTGCCCGGCTTTTTCCACCGCCACTTCGTCAAAGCCGATCTGCTTGGCGCCCTTGCCGCACAGGTCTTCGTACGACACGCCGCCGCGGCCCAGGTGCCGCAGCGCGAGATCGTTCAGGCCCACGCCCCGGTGCGACTCCAGCACGTAGGCCTGGAGCATGGTGTCTTCGGCGATGCCAGCCAGGGCGATGCCTTCGTTGGCCAGCACGTGGGTATCGTATTTGGCATGGTGCAGCAGCTTGGGCCGGAAGGCGTCTTCCAGCCACGGACGCAACCGCTCAAGCGCCTCGGCCTTGGGCAGCTGCTGCGGGGCATCGGGGCCGCGGTGCGCCAGGGGCACGTAGCAGGCCACGCCGGGCGCCACCGACATGGACAGGCCGACCAGGCGCGCCTGCATCTCGTCGAGCGAAGTGGTTTCGGTGTCCAGCGCCACCAGCGGCGTGTCGCGGACCAGCGCCATCCAGTCGTCCAGGGCCTGCCAGTCGGTGATGATGCGGTAGTCCAGTTCGGCCGGGGCCGCCGGCGCCGTGGCCGCCACACGCCCGTCGCCCGCGGGAATGCGCTCGGGGTCGCCCGTGAGATCGCGCAGCCAGGTGCGAAAGCCGTAGCGCTCATAGATTTCGGTCAGCGCGGCGACGTCGCGCTCGCGCGGCGCCAGGTCTTCGATGCGGTCCACGTGGCCGGTCAGGTCGCAGTCGCACTTCACCGTGAGCAGCTGGCGGGTCAGCGGAAAATTCGGAATGGCCGCGCGCAGGTTGGCGCCCGCCACCCCTTTCACCTGGTCCGCGCCCTCCACCAGCTTGTCGATGGAGCCGTACTCGCCTATCCATTTGGCGGCGGTCTTGGGGCCCACCTTGGTCACTCCGGGCACGTTGTCCACGGTGTCGCCCACCAGCATGAGATAGTCGACGATGCGGTCGGGCGTCACGCCGAACTTCTTCAGCACGCCCTCTTCGTCCAGCACCTCGCCGCTCATGGTGTTCACCAGCGTGACGTCGGCGTTCACCAGCTGGGCGAGGTCCTTGTCGCCCGTGGAAACCACGGTGCGCACGTCCTGCTCCGCCGCGCGCCGGGCCAGCGTGCCGATGATGTCGTCGGCCTCCACCCCTTCGATGGCGAGCACCGGCCAGCCCAGCGCACGCACCGCGCGGTGAATGGGGTCGATCTGGGCCGCCAGGTCTTCGGGCATGGGCGGACGATGTGATTTGTAATCTGGATACAAATCGTCCCGGAAGGTCTTGCCGCGCGCGTCGAAAATGCAGGCGGCATATTCTGCCTTATAGTCGGATACCAGTTTGCGCAGCATATTCACCACGCCATAGAGCGCGCCCGTCGGTTCGCCTTGCGCATTGCGCAAATCAGGCATAGCGTGGAAAGCGCGGTACAGGTAGCTCGAACCGTCGACCAGCAATAAGGTTTTTTTCATGGTTACAAAGGCAGATATGGATACACCCGCCGGCAAACAAATTCCGCTGATTATGTCAGAGATACGGACCGCGGCTGAAAAGCTCGCGGATATCGGGCCGGCGGTCAGCATCTTCGGCAGCGCGCGGGTCAGCCGCAATTCACCGTACTACGAAACCACCGTCGCCATTTCCTCGGCGCTGGCCGACGCCGGCTTCGCGGTGATCGCCGGCGGCGGGCCGGGCATCATGGAGGCGGCCAACAAAGGCGCGTTCGAAGCCGGCGGCACCAGCATCGGCCTCAACATCAGCCTGCCGCACGAAGCGCACAACAACGAATATCAGACCATCAGTCTTTCGTTCGAGTACTTCAATTCGCGCAAGGCGACTTTCTTCATGCACAGCTTCGCCTACGTGGCGATGCCGGGCGGCTTCGGCACCATGGACGAACTGTTCGAGGCGCTCACGCTCATCCAGACCGGCAAGGTGCCGCCCGCCCCGATCGTGCTGGTGGGCACCGAGTACTGGTCCGGCCTGGTGCAATGGCTGGGCGACAGCATGCTGTCCAATGGCATGATAAGCGCCCACGACCTGGAATTGTTCACCATCGAGGACGACCCGCGCAAAGTCGTGCGCCGGGTCGTGGAGTTCCACGAAAAAGTCACTTCCGACGCGCAGTACGCTCCCTCGCTGCCGGCCTGAACGCCGCTGCGCGCGGACCGGCCCAGGTCAGGCCCGCATGAACGCCGGCACGACGTCGGCCGGAATCGGGCAGACATAGGGCTGGCCGTCGCGCGCGTCCAGCAGCTCCTGGCGCGCCCGCGCCAGCGTGTCCGGCCGCGCATACAGCTCCGCCGCGGTGGCGGCCAGGATCTTGGCGGCGTGCGCCATGCCCTTGTGCGCCATCGGCATCTTGCCCTGGGCCACCATCTGCCACGAGTGGAAAGGCGTGCCGTAGGCATAGCACGCGCCCCAGAACTGGGCGGTCGGCGCGACCCAGCTCACGTCGCCCACGTCGGTCGAACCGTAGCTGATCTCGCGCTTTTCCGGATCGTAGGGCGCCACGCCTGCGTACAGCGGCTCGGGGTTGCGCAGCACGGCGCCCAGGTTCTTGCCCGCGTTCTCGATATCGCTCCCGGAAATCGCACCCCACATGCGCCGGGCGGCCTGCGCCTCGCCCTCGGTATAGACCGGCCCCCGCAGCGCCAGCATCTGCTCGTACATCACCTGGCTGATGGCGCGGTTCGGCATGTAGTTGGAACATGCCTTGTCGAAGACGACCTCCAGTTCGCAGCCGGTCATGAGGGCAGCGCCGCGCGCCACGTTCCCCACCCGTTCGTACAGTTCGGCGGCCTGCGCATTGCGCGGCGCGCGCACCAGGTACAGCACTTCGGCGCGCGCCTGCACCACATTGGGCGAAATGCCGCCGCTGTCGGTCACCGCGTAGTGCACCCGCGCCTCCGGCAGCATGTGCTCGCGCAGGTAATTGACGCCGACGTTCATCAGTTCCACCGCGTCCAGCGCGCTGCGTCCCAGATGGGGCGAATTGGCCGCATGCGCGGCCACGCCGCGAAAACGGAAATAGGCTTGGATATTGGCCAGCGACGACTGGTGGAAAATACCGGTGTGCGAAGCCGGATGCCAGGTCAGGGCGGCGTCCAGATCGTCGAACAGGCCGGCCCGCGCCATGAATGTCTTGCCCGAGCCGCCCTCTTCGGCCGGACAGCCGTAGAAGCGGATCGTGCCCGGCAAGCCGCTGCCGGCCAGGAATTCCTTCACCGCCGCCGCCGCCAGATGCGCGGCGCGCCCAGCAGATGATGGCCGCACCCATGCCCGTTGCCGTTGGGCGTCTCCGCCGAGGGCTTGCACGCGCAGGCGCCGCTTTCCTGGCTAAGGCCGGACAGCGCGTCGTACTCGCCCAGCAGGCCGATCACCGGCCCGCCCGCGCCCGCCTCGGCCACGAATGCCGTGAGAATGCCCGCCGCGCCACGCGTCACCCTGAAACCCGACGCCTCCAGTTGGGCGATATGCAGTTCGGCCGATCTGTGCTCGTCGTAGCGCAATTCGGCAAGATTCCAGATGCGGTCGCTCAGCTCGGCGTAGCGGCCGCTGCGCGCATCGATGAACGGCACGAGTGTCTCAATCGCTCCCATGATGGCTCCCTCGGATCGGCATGATGGAAGGCCGGCGCACGGCCGGCCGCCCCGCCAGTTTCGGTGAATTCGCGCGCGGATGCCAGCGGCGGGCACGGCGGAGCGCCTTCCGGAATCCGGCCGAAAAAACGCGGACGGATGCCGTCCGGCGTTTTGCTGCGCGGGCAGCGGGCGGCGCTGCCGCCCCGGCCCTCAGGCCGCGGCCTCGCGCGCGGCGCGCTTGCGCTCGTGCTCCTGCAGGTGGCGCTTACGCAGGCGGATCGACTTGGGAGTGATCTCCACCAGTTCGTCGTCGTCGATGAACTCCACCGCGTATTCGAGCGAAAGCTGGATGGGCGGCACCAGGCGCACGGCCTCGTCCGTGCCGGAGGCGCGAATGTTGGTCAGCTGCTTGCCCTTGATGGGATTCACGACCAGGTCGTTGTCGCGGCTGTGGATGCCGATGATCATGCCTTCGTACAGCGCCTCGCCCGGGCTCACGAACATGCGGCCGCGATCCTGCAGCTTCCACAGGGCGTAGGCCACGGCCTCGCCGTTGTCCTGGCTGATCAGCACGCCATTGCGGCGCTCGCCGATGGAACCTTCCTTGACGGGCGCGTACTCGTGGAAGATGTGGCTCATCAGGCCCGTGCCGCGCGTCAGCGTCAGGAATTCGTTCTGGAAGCCGATCAGGCCGCGGGCGGGAATCAGGTATTCGAGACGGGTGCGGCCACGGCCGTCCGGCTGCATGTCCTGCAGGTCGCCCTTGCGGCGGCCCAGCTCTTCCATGACGCCGCCCTGGTGCGCGTCTTCCACGTCGATGGTCAGCGCCTCGAACGGCTCGCACTTCACGCCGTCGATTTCCTTGAACACCACGCGGGGACGGGACACCGCCAGTTCGTAGCCCTCGCGGCGCATGGTTTCGAGCAGGATGGTCAGGTGCAGTTCGCCCCGGCCCGACACTTCGAACACGGTGTCGTCGCCGGTGTCGCGCACGCGCAGCGCCACGTTGGATTTCAGCTCGCGGTCCAGGCGGTCGCGCAGCTGGCGGCTGGTCACGAACTTGCCTTCGCGGCCGGCCAGCGGCGAGGTGTTCACCATGAAGTTCATGGTCAGCGTCGGCTCGTCGATGCGCAGCATGGGCAGCGGCTCCTGCACGACCGGATCCATGACGGTGGAGCCGATGCCGATCTCCTCGATGCCGTTGATGAGCACGATGTCGCCGGCCTGGGCCTCGTCCACCACCACGCGCTCCAGGCCGCGGAACTTCAGCACCTGGTTGATGCGGCCGCGGCCGCCCTGGCCGTCGGGGCCGAACTTGTAGGCGACTTCCATGCCCGGACGCATGCGGCCTCGGTTGATGCGGCCCACGCCGATCTTGCCCACGTAGCTGTTGTAGTCCAGCGAGATGATCTGCATCTGCAGCGGGCCGTCGGGATCGTCTTCGCGCACCGGCACATGCTCGAGGATGGCCTCGAAGAGCGGGCGCATGTCGCCCTCGCGCACGTCGGGCGACAGGCCGGCATAGCCCGCCAGGCCGGAAGCGTACACGACGGGGAAGTCGAGCTGTTCTTCGGTCGCGCCCAGCTTGTCGAAGAGATCGAAGGTGGCGTTGATGACGTAGTCGGTGCGGGCGCCGGGACGGTCGACCTTGTTGACCACGACGATGGGCTTCAGGCCCAGGGCCAGTGCCTTGCGGGTCACGAAGATGGTCTGGGGCATGGGGCCTTCGACCGCGTCGACCAGCAGCAGCACGCCGTCCACCATGGACAGCACGCGCTCGACCTCGCCGCCGAAATCGGCGTGACCCGGGGTGTCCACGATGTTGATGTGCGTGCCCTGGTATTCCACGGCGCAGTTCTTGGCCAGGATGGTGATGCCGCGTTCCTTTTCCAGGTCGTTCGAGTCCATGACCCGTTCGGCCACCGCCTGGTTTTCGCGGAAGGTGCCCGACTGGCGCAGGAGTTGGTCGACCAGGGTGGTCTTCCCGTGGTCCACGTGGGCGATGATGGCGACGTTGCGCAAGGCGCGAGTCATAGCGTGTCCTTTAAGATCTGGTGGCGGGCAGCAGGCCCGCCGGCAATTCGTTCAGCGCAAGCAATGCCTGCTTGGGATCTGGCATGGCCTGCAAGGCTTCCAGCGTAACGGCGCGGTCCAGTGAAAACGGCCCGACGTGCGTGCGCCGCAGCGCCGCCAGGTGGGCATAGCAACCCAGCGCCCGCCCGATGTCCTGGGCGAGCGTGCGGATGTAGGTGCCCTTGCTGCATGCCACGTCGATCTCCGCCCGGTTGCCCTCGAGCGACAGCAGATCGATCCGGTAGATCGTCACCTGCCGCGGCGGGCGCTCCAGTTCGATGCCCGCGCGCGCGTATTCATACAGCGGTTTGCCATCGCGCTTGAGCGCCGAATACATCGGCGGCACTTGCGAGATGGCGCCCGTGAAACGTGACAGCGCCTGGGCAAGCGCGGCCTCGTCCACATGGAATCCGGCTTCCGCCCGGGCGGTGATATTGCCCGTCAGGTCGCCGGAATCGGTTTCTTCGCCAAATTGCAGCGTAGCGCGATATGCCTTGTCGGCGTCAAGCATCGCGCCGGAAATCTTGGTGGCGCGTCCCATGCAGCACACCAGCAGCCCGGTCGCGAAAGGATCGAGCGTGCCGGTGTGGCCGGCCTTGGCGGCGTCCATGGAGCGCCTTGCGCGCTGCAGCGCATGATTGCTCGACAAGCCCTCGGGTTTGTCGAGCAGCAGCACACCGTCGAGCGCGAGCCCGCGTCGTTTAGCCATCGTCGGAATCCGGAGAAAAGCAGTGACGACAGCCCGGTCAGGACTGGTCTTCAGGTTCGTCGGGCACGCCCGAATGCGGGCCGGGCCGGTTGGCGCGGTCGATCAGGATCGACATTTCGATGCCGCGGGCGATCTGCGCGTCGTGGATGAAGCGCAAGGTGGGAACGGTGTGGATGTGCAGCAGCTTGTAGAGCTGGGAGTGCAGCCAGCCGGCCTTTTCGTTCAGCAAGGCGGCCGCGGCCTCGGGCTCGGCGCCCAACACCGTGAAGTACACCTTGGCATGCGCGTAATCGGCCGACAGCTCCACGCCCGACAGCGTGATCAATCCGGCGCGGGCCGTGTCGATCTCGCGCTGGATGATGCCGGCCAGATCCTTCTGGATCTGGTCGGCCAGCCGCTGGTTGCGGCCGGGGATGGCTTTGGACTTGTGACGGCTCATGAAATGAATAATGCCCGCGCGACACCTTACAGGGTGCGCGCGACTTCCTTGATTTCAAAGACTTCCAGCTGGTCGCCCACCTGGATGTCGTTGTTGCCGCGCAGCGTCAGGCCGCAATCGAAACCCGCCTTGACTTCCTTGACGTCGTCCTTGAAGCGGCGCAGCGATTCGAGATGGCCGGTCCAGTGCACCACGTTGTTGCGCAGCAGGCGGACCTGGGCGTCGCGGCGCACCACGCCGTCCAGCACCATGCAGCCGGCGATGTTGCCGATGCGCGAAATGGTGTAGATCTCGCGGATCTCGACCAGGCCGATGATCTCTTCCTTCTTCTCGGGCGCCAGCATGCCCGACATGGCCGCCTTCACCTCGTCCACGGCGTCGTAGATGATGTTGTAGTAGCGCACGTCGATGCCGTTGCTCTCGGCCAGCTTCTTGGCGCTGGCCTCGGCCCGCACGTTGAAGCCGATGATGACGGCGTGCGAGGCGATGGCGAGGTTCACGTCCGTTTCGGAGATGCCGCCCACGGCGGCGTGCACCACCTGCACGCGCACTTCGTCCGTGGAGAGCTTGGTCAGCGACTGCACCAGCGCTTCCTGCGAACCCTGCACGTCGGTCTTCACAATGAGCGTGAGGGTCTGCGTGCCTTCGCCCATGTTGTCGAACATGGATTCGAGCTTGGCGGCCTGCTGGCGGGCCAGCTTGACGTCGCGGAACTTGCCCTGGCGGAACAGGGCGATTTCGCGCGCCTTGCGCTCGTCGGACAGCGCGATCAGCTCGTCGCCGGCGGCGGGCACTTCCGTGAGGCCCTGGATTTCCACCGGGATGGACGGACCGGCCGACTGCACCGGCTTGGCGTTCTCGTCGAGCATGGCGCGCACGCGGCCGAAGCTCGCGCCGGCCAGCACCACGTCGCCGCGCTTGAGCGTGCCGCTCTGCACCAGGATCGTGGCCACCGGGCCGCGGCCCTTGTCGAGGCGCGCTTCGATGACCAGGCCCTTGGCGGGCGCGTCGACCGGGGCCTTGAGCTCCAGCACCTCGGCCTGCAGCAGCACGTTCTCGAGCAGGTCGTCGATGCCGTCGCCGGTTTTCGCGGACACCGGCACGAAAGGCACGTCGCCGCCGTATTCTTCGGGCACCACTTCCTCGGCCACCAGTTCCTGCTTGACGCGGTCGGGGTTGGCGGACGGCTTGTCGATCTTGGTGATGGCCACGACCATGGGCACGCCCGCGGCCTTGGCATGGTGGATGGCCTCGCGCGTCTGCGGCATGACGCCGTCATCGGCAGCCACGACCAGGATGACGATGTCGGTCGCCTTGGCGCCGCGGGCACGCATGGCCGTGAATGCCTCGTGGCCCGGGGTGTCCAGGAAGGTGATCACGCCGCGCTCGGTTTCCACGTGATAGGCGCCGATGTGCTGCGTGATGCCGCCGGCCTCGCCCGCCGCCACCTTGGCGCGGCGGATGTAATCCAGCAGCGAGGTCTTGCCGTGGTCGACGTGGCCCATGACGGTCACCACCGGCGCGCGCGGCAGCGCCTCGGCCTCGCTCACGTCGGCGGCTTCGTCCAGGAAGGCTTCCGGATCGTCCAGCTTGGCGGCGATGGCGGTGTGGCCGAGTTCCTCGACCACGATCATGGCGGTTTCCTGGTCCAGCACCTGGTTGATGGTCACCATCTGGCCCAGCTTCATGAGCTGCTTGATGACCTCGGCGGCCTTGACCGACATCTTGTGGGCCAGGTCGGCCACGCTGATGGTTTCGGGCACGTGCACTTCGCGCGCGATGAATTCCTGCGGCGCCGGTTCGGCGCGGCGCTCGTTCTGCTGGTTGCGGCCGCCGCGGCCGCCCTTGCCGCCCTTGCCGGCGCGCCAGCCGTCACGGCTCGCGGGGCCCGAGGGCTTGTCCGCGGGCTTCTTGCGGGCGCTGTCTTCGGACCAGGTGGACGACACCTCGGCCGTCTTGATGGTCTTCTTGGAGCCCGGCGCGGCCGCTTCGCATCCTTCTTGGCGGCGGTGGCGGCGGGCGCCTGCTTGCCGGCCGGCTTGTGCAGCGTGCCGACCAGCGCGGCGGGCGAGCATGGCGCGCACGCGGCCGAAGCTCGCGCCGGCCAGCACCACGTCGCCGCGCTTGAGCGTGCCGCTCTGCACCAGGATCGTGGCCACCGGGCCGCGGCCCTTGTCGAGGCGCGCTTCGATGACCAGGCCCTTGGCGGGCGCGTCGACCGGGGCCTTGAGCTCCAGCACCTCGGCCTGCAGCAGCACGTTCTCGAGCAGGTCGTCGATGCCGTCGCCGGTTTTCGCGGACACCGGCACGAAAGGCACGTCGCCGCCGTATTCTTCGGGCACCACTTCCTCGGCCACCAGTTCCTGCTTGACGCGGTCGGGGTTGGCGGACGGCTTGTCGATCTTGGTGATGGCCACGACCATGGGCACGCCCGCGGCCTTGGCATGGTGGATGGCCTCGCGCGTCTGCGGCATGACGCCGTCATCGGCAGCCACGACCAGGATGACGATGTCGGTCGCCTTGGCGCCGCGGGCACGCATGGCCGTGAATGCCTCGTGGCCCGGGGTGTCCAGGAAGGTGATCACGCCGCGCTCGGTTTCCACGTGATAGGCGCCGATGTGCTGCGTGATGCCGCCGGCCTCGCCCGCCGCCACCTTGGCGCGGCGGATGTAATCCAGCAGCGAGGTCTTGCCGTGGTCGACGTGGCCCATGACGGTCACCACCGGCGCGCGCGGCAGCGCCTCGGCCTCGCTCACGTCGGCGGCTTCGTCCAGGAAGGCTTCCGGATCGTCCAGCTTGGCGGCGATGGCGGTGTGGCCGAGTTCCTCGACCACGATCATGGCGGTTTCCTGGTCCAGCACCTGGTTGATGGTCACCATCTGGCCCAGCTTCATGAGCTGCTTGATGACCTCGGCGGCCTTGACCGACATCTTGTGGGCCAGGTCGGCCACGCTGATGGTTTCGGGCACGTGCACTTCGCGCGCGATGAATTCCTGCGGCGCCGGTTCGGCGCGGCGCTCGTTCTGCTGGTTGCGGCCGCCGCGGCCGCCCTTGCCGCCCTTGCCGGCGCGCCAGCCGTCACGGCTCGCGGGGCCCGAGGGCTTGTCCGCGGGCTTCTTGCGGGCGCTGTCTTCGGACCAGGTGGACGACACCTCGGCCGTCTTGATGGTCTTCTTGGAGCCCGGCGCGGCCGGCTTCGCATCCTTCTTGGCGGCGGTGGCGGCGGGCGCCTGCTTGCCGGCCGGCTTGTGCAGCGTGCCGGACAGCGCGGCGGGCGCCTCGGGTTCGGGCGCGCG
>NZ_LHSJ01000044.1:0-23311 GCF_001270295.1 Achromobacter sp. DMS1
CCATGGGCATGGGGGTCAGGCGGCCGGGGCGGTCAGCGCTGCAGCTCGGCCTCGTCGAAGCCCGCCGCGCGGCGCGCCTCCAGGTTGAAGGGGCCGCGCAGGCGCGGCGCGCCATAGCGCTGCGCAAGCTCGGCGAGCAGGCCACCGGGTCGCGCCGGCCTGCGCGCACAGGTGCGGTACCAGCGGTTGCCGATGGCGACGTGACCGAGCTCGTCGCGCAGGATGATGTCCAGGATGGCCGCGCTTTCGGCGTCGCCCGCCCCCGCCAGCTTGTCGCGGATGAGCGGCGAGGCATCCAGTCCGCGCGCTTCCAGGGTGCGCGGCACCAGCGCCAGCCGCGCCAGCAGGTCGCCGCGGGTTTTCTCGGCCATTTCCCAGAGCCCGTTATGCGCGGGAAAGTCGCCGTAGGCGTATCCCAGCGCGGCCAGGCGCCGGTTGAGCAGGTCGAAATGGTGGGCTTCCTCGCGCGCCACGCGCAGCCAGTCCCGGTAGAACGCCTCGGGCATGCCGGAAAAGCGCCAGACGATGTCCAACGCCAGGTTCACGGCATTGAACTCGATGTGGGCCAGCGCGTGCAGCAGGGCCGCCCGCCCTTCCACCGTGGCCATGGACCGCTGTTTCACCTGGGCCGGCGACACCAGCTCGGGACGCGCCGGGCGTCCCGGCAGCGGCGCGGCGGCGGCGAGTTCTCGCGCGGCGTCCACCCTGGCGTCCGTCGGCGATGGCGCGCACCGCGGCCAGCTTGTCCGGCCATGGCCGGCCGCGAGCGCGGCCAGCGCCCGTTCGCGCAGGCACGTCGCCTGGCCGCCGGCCCCGGCCGGCACGGAAAAACGGCTATGCATGATGAGGTTTCCAGAAACAGAGGGGCCCGGTACACCTCGCGGGCCGCCCGCGGCGCGCGCCCTCGGGCTGCGTCGCCAGCACAGACTTTATCATTCACGCATGGACTCCTCCCCGCGCCTGACCCTGGAAACCGACCTGCGCCGCATCGACGCCCGCGCCTGGGACGCGCTGGCGGGCGACCAGCCCTTTCTCAAGCATGCGTTCCTGTGCGCGCTGCACGACACGGGCTGCGCCTCGCCGCGCAGCGGCTGGTCGCCGCACTACCTGGCGCTGTGGCGCGGCGACACCCTGGCGGCCGCCTGCCCCCTCTACCTGAAATCGCATTCGCGCGGCGAGTACGTGTTCGACTACGCCTGGGCGGACGCCTTCGAGCGCCACGGGTTGCGCTATTACCCCAAGCTGCTGTGCGCGGTGCCCTTCACGCCGGTGACGGGGCCCCGCCTGCTGGCCGCCTCGGACGCCGACCGCCTGCGCATGGCGCATGCCATGGCCGCCTTCGCCGAAGAGACGGGCGTGTCCTCGCTGCACGTGCTGTTTCCCGCCGAGGCCGACCGGCTCGCGCTGGAAAGCGCCGGGTTCCTGCTGCGCGAAAGCGTGCAGTTCCATTGGCGCAACGCGGGCTACGCCGACCTGGACGCCTTCCTGGCCGCCATGAGCCACGACAAGCGCAAGAAGATCCGGCAGGACCGCAAGAAAGTGGCGGCCGCCGGCCTCGCGTTCCGCTGGCTGCGCGGCGCGCAGATCGGACCGGCCGAGCTGGACTTTTTCTATGCCTGCTACCAGGGCACCTATTTCAACCACGGCAACCCGCCCTACCTCAGCCGCGAATTCTTCGCCCGCGCCTTCCGCGCGGACCCCGACGCCTTCGTGCTGATCCTGGCCTGCCGGGGCGAGCAACCCGTGGCGGCAGCCCTGAACCTCGCCGGCGGCGACGCGCTGTATGGACGCTATTGGGGCGCCGCCGAGTACGTGCCCGGCCTGCACTTCGAAACCTGCTACCTGCAGTCCATCGCCTATTGCATCGCGCACGGCCTGGCGCGCTTCGAGGGCGGCGCGCAAGGCGAGCAGAAGATGGCGCGCGGCCTGCTGCCCACGCCTACCTGGTCGGCGCACTGGATCGCCGACCGGCGCTTCGCCGCCGCGATCGAAGACTTCCTGGAACGGGAAACCGCTGCCGTGGCCGGCTACCTGGGCGAGCTGGAAGCGCACACGCCCTTCAAGCGGCGCGCAGGCTGAAGCTTCAAAGAAAGCGGTCCAGCAGCTTGCGGCTGTGGCGGTCCAGCGAAAGCGCGTCGCGGATCAGGTAGAAAATGCCGTGGCTGTCGGCGATGAGCAGCGTCTGCCCGTGCAGGCGCCGGATGTCTTCCTCGCCGCGCAGCGTGAAAGACGTGGAGCCCCTGTCGGTTTCCACGTCCCAGACGCTGGGCGTGGCGTAGGTGGACACGCTGACCAGCCGCTGGATCACCGGCATGAACTCGCGGGCGGCAAGCTCTTCCTCGATGAGGTCGCGCGCCGGGGCGGGCAGGTCGGCCAGGCGGTCGATCCAGAGCAGTTCGCGCCCTTCGGACGACACCAGGGACAGGCCGTGATCGGCGTCGCTGATGGGAAATGCGCGCACCGGGACCACGCCGTCGTACGTCTGTCCGTCGGCGGACTCGAACACGAGCCGCCCGAAGGCGTTGCGGCGCAGTTGGAATGCGGGAAGCGTCATGGCGGTTTCCGTTGTTGCGTCCTGGGGCGGTCAGGTCGGCGGGGCGTCAGGCCACGGCGGCCACGTCTTCGCCGCCCGCGGAGGCCGCGGCCTCGGCGTCGGCCTCCGCCTGCCGCGCCTGCGCCTGGTAGAGCCGGTAGTAGGCGCCTTCGCGCGCCATGAGTTCCTCGTGCGGCCCCTCTTCCACCACCTGCCCGCGGTCAAGCACGACCAGCCGGTCGGCCTTGCGCAGCGTGCTCAGGCGGTGGGCGATGGCGATCGTGGTGCGGCCGCGCACGAGATTGTCCAGGGCTTTCTGGATCTCTTTCTCGGTGGTGGTGTCCACCGAGGAGGTGGCCTCGTCCAGGATAAGGATGCGGGGGTCGATGAGCAGCGCCCGCGCGATGGAAATGCGCTGCCGCTCGCCGCCGGACAGGGCCTGTCCGCGCTCGCCGACCAGCGAATCGTAGCCGTGCGGCAGGCGCAGGATGAATTCGTGCGCATGGGCCGCGCGCGCCGCGGCGATGATCTCCTCGCGCGTGGCCTCGGGCCGGCCGTAGGCGATGTTCTCGGCGATGGTGCCGAAGAACAGGAACGGCTCCTGCAGCACCAGTCCGATGTGGCGGCGGTACTCCGCCACCCGCAGGCTGCGGATGTCCGCTCCGTCGACCAGCACCGCGCCTTCCGACACGTCGTAGAAGCGGCAGATCAGGTTGATGAGGGTGCTCTTGCCCGATCCGCTGTGCCCCACCAGGCCGATCATTTCGCCGGGCGCGATGTCCAGGTTCAGCCCGCGGATGACCTGCCGGTTGCCGTAGCGGAATCCCACGTCGCGCAGCTCGATGCGCCCGTGCAGGTGCGACAGGCTGGCCGGACGCTGGGGTTCGGGCACGCTGGACACGTGGTCCAGGATGTCGAAGATGCGCTTGGCGCCCGCCGCCGCTTTCTGCGTGACCGACACGATGCGGCTCATGGAATCCAGGCGCGTGTAGAAGCGCCCGATGTAGGCCAGGAAGGCCGCCAGCACGCCCACCGTGATCTGGTGCTGCGACACCTGCCAGATGCCGAAGATCCACACCACCAGCAGGCCGATCTCGGTCAGCAGCGTCACCGTGGGCGAGAACAGCGACCACACCGTATTGACGCGGTCGTTCACTTCCAGGTTGCGGTTGTTGGCCTCGCGAAAGCGCTGCACTTCGCGCTTTTCCTGGGCGAAGGCCTTGACCACGCGGATGCCCGGGATGGTGTCGGCCAGCACATTGGTGATTTCCGACCAGATGCGGTCGACCTTCTCGAATCCATGGCGCAAGCGGTCGCGCACCGAATGGATCATCCAGATGATGAAAGGCAGCGGCACCAGCGTGACCAGCGCCAGCCACGGATTGATGGACACCAGGATCACCGCGGTCATGGCGATCATGAGCACATCGGTGGCGAAATCCAGCAAGTGCAACGACAGGAACACGCAGATCCGGTCGGTTTCGCTGCCGATGCGGGATATCAGGTCGCCCGTGCGCTTGCCGCCGAAATACTCCAGCGATAGCTGCTGCAGGTGCTCGTAGGTGGTGGTGCGCAGGTCGGCGCCGATGCGTTCGCTGACCCAGGCCAGGATGTAAGTGCGCGCCCAGCCCAGTCCCCACGCCAGGAACGCCGAGGCCAGCAGCCCGCCCAGGTAGAGCCGCACTTTGCCGTATTCGATGGGCGCGCCGTTCTGGAACGGGATGAGCACGTCGTCCATGAGCGGCATGGTCAGGTAGGGCGGCACCAGGGTCGCGGCCGTGCCCAGCAGGGTCAGCAGGAAACCGGCCAGCAGCGGCATGCGGTACGGCCGGGCGAAGCGCCACAGCCGCAGCAGCGCCCAGGTCGAGGGCGGCGCGGCGGATTCCCGGGAGCAGGTGGGGCAGTCGTCCCGCCCTTCCGGAATGGCGCCGCCGCAGGTGGGACACAGACGCGGCGCCGCCTCAAGGCGCTGGCCGGACAGGTGCAGCGCCTGCTGCGCCTCGAACCGGCCCAGCAGCCGCAGCGCGGCCGGATTGCGCGCCAGCGTGAAGCGCCAGGCGGCCAGGCGCTCCTGGTCGTCGTGCAGTTCGAGCTGCGCCGCGCCCGCGTGGTCGGTCAGGGACAGGGCGAGCTGGGCGCCGTAGGGCCAGCATTGCCAGCCCGTGCCGTCGGGGCTGCGCGCCAGCAGCCGGCGATCGGTCGCCGCCACGAAACCCGCGCGGAACTTTAGCCTGCCGTCGAGGTCTGTCTCAAGCCAGGCCAGCAGAATTTCGCCCGGCTCCAACTGGGCGCTGAGCTCGCCGCCCCACGGCGCGGGTACCGCATCGGCAGAGCCGGAAAACTGGTGTGTTTTTTTCATTGGAACGCTGGGTGAACCGCGCCTGGATCCTCGGGACGGCAACGATTTTCGCCGCCCCGGACGCCCGGGAAACCCCGCGGCCGAAAAGCTGTGATTTCCTTACAACACAGCGATTCTCGCCTCGCAAGGCGGCGTATAGTATCAGCCGATTTTTCTTATTAGGAATATCCGGGATCCCCCACTCGTTGGCATCCTTTTTCCAAGGCGCAGCTCCACGCGATCCGCGATCAGGCAACAGGGGCGTCCGCGCGTGCCAACGTGCTTTTCACGTAAATTAAAACATGAAAAAGAAAGACATTGAATTTCTCGATGTCGTGGCTTTGCGCGGCCCGAACATTTGGACCTATCGCCCCGTGCTCGAAGCCTGGGTGGATATCGGAGAGCTGGAAGACTACCCTTCCAACACCATTCCCGGCTTCTACGAACGGCTCACCGCCTGGCTGCCGACCCTGATCGAGCACCGCTGCAGCCCGGGCGTGCGCGGCGGATTCCTGCAGCGCCTGAAAGAAGGCACCTGGCCGGGCCATATCCTGGAACACGTCACGCTGGAGCTGCAGAACCTGGCCGGCCTTCCCGGCGGCTTCGGCAAGGCGCGCGAAACCTCTACGCGCGGCGTCTACAAGGTGGTGGTGCGCGCCTGGCAGGAACAGGTCACCCGCACCGCCCTGCAGGAAGCGCGGAACCTGGTCATGGCCGCCATCGAAGACCGGCCCTTCGACGTCGAGGCCGCCGTGGCGCGGCTGCGCGGGCTCGTGGACCGGCACTGCCTGGGCCCCAGCACGGCCTGCATCGTCGACGCCGCCGACGACCGCGACATTCCCTATATCCGGCTGTTCGAGGGCAACCTGGTGCAGTTCGGCTACGGGTCGCGCCAGCGCCGCATCTGGACCGCGGAAACCGATCGCACCAGCGCCATCGCCGAAGGTATTTCGCGCGACAAGGATCTCACCAAGGAACTGCTGGCGACCTGCGGCGTGCCGGTGCCGGAAGGCCGTCTGGTCGAAAACGAGGACGACGCCTGGGAAGCCGCGCAGGACATCGGCCTGCCGGTGGTGATCAAACCTTACGACGGCAACCACGGCCGGGGCGTATTCACCAACCTGCTCACGCGCGAGGAAATCGTCTCGGCCTACCGGGTCGCCGTGGAAGAAGGCAGCGGCGTCATCGTCGAACGCTTCGTGCCCGGCAACGAGCACCGGCTGCTGGTCGTGGGCGACCGCATGGTGGCCGCCGCGGCCGGCGAGCCCGCCTGGGTCATCGGCGACGGCGTATCCACCGTGGAAGAGCTGATCGACCTGCAGCTCAACACCGACCCGCGCCGCGGCCGCACGGAAAACCATCCGCTCAACCCGGTCCGCCTGGATTCGGCCGCCACCCTCGAGATCGCGCGCCAGGGCCTCGCCGCGGACAGCGTGCCCGCGCAGGGGCAGCGCGTGCTGGTGCAGCGCTCGGGCAATGTGGCCTTCGACGTGACCGACCGCGTGCATCCCGACGTGGCCGCTGCCGTGACCCTGGCCGCCCGCGTGGTGGGCCTGGACATCGCGGGCGTGGACCTGGTGGCCGAGGACATCTCGCGCCCGCTCGAGGAACAGCGCGGCGCCATCGTGGAGGTCAACGCCGGGCCGGGCCTGCTCATGCACCTCAAGCCCGCCGACGGCAAGCCGCGCCCCGTGGGCCGCGCCATCGTGGACCATCTTTTTCCCGCGGGCGAAGACGGCCGCATACCTATCGTGGGCGTCACCGGCACCAACGGCAAGACCGTGGTCGCGCGCCTGGTGGCGCGGCTGCTGCACCTGTCGGGCAAGCGCACGGGGCTGGCCTGCAGCGAAGGACTCTATCTCGACCGCCGCCTGGTGCAGAAAGGCGACCGGGCCGACTTCGACTCGGCCACGCGCCTGCTCGTGAACCGCAACGTGGACGCGGCCGTCATCGAGAACGACAGCGGCGTCATCCTGGGCCAGGGCCTGGCCTACGACCGCTGCCACGTCGGTGTGGTGACCAACATCGACGACGCGGACCACCTGGGCGATTTCGACGTCAACGACGCCGAGCGCATGTTCAACGTATTCCGCACGCAGGTCGATGTGGTGCTGCCCACGGGCGCGGCCGTGCTCAATGCGCGCGACCCGCGCGTGGTGGAAATGGCCGAACTCTGCGATGGCAGCGTCATCTTCTTCGGCATTTCGCCCGACCTGCCTGCCATCGACGGGCACCGCGGCCAGGGCGGCCGCGCCGTCTTCGTGCGCGACGGCGGCATCGTGCTCGCCCAGGGCGGCGCCGAGGAACGGCTGGCCGACGTGGCTTCCATCCCCCTCACCCATGGCGGGCGCGTGGCGTTCCAGGTGGAGAACGTGCTGGCCGCCGTGGGCGCGGCCTGGGCGCTCGACATCCCGGTTCCGCTGATCCGCGCGGGCATCGAGACTTTCGACATCGACCAGGCGGACGCACCCTGGCAGTTCACCTTGTTCGAGCGCGGCAACGGCACCGTCGTGGTGGACGACGTGCACAACAGTTCGGCGCTGCGCGCCCTCATCGACGCCATCGGGCAGTTCCCGGCCGCGCGCCGCACGGCGGTCTATTCCGCCGGCGCGGACCGCCGCGACGAAGAACTGCTGGCCCAGGGCAGGCTGCTGGGCCAGTCGTTCGACCAGGTCGTGCTCTACGACGACGCCACGGTGCGCAGCCGCAGGCCGGCGGGCGAAGCCCGCGCCCTGCTGCGCCGGGGCGCGGAGCAAGGCGGCCGCGCCAGCGCCATCGTCGACGAGCCCGACCACGCGCGGGCCATCGAGGCCACGCTGGGCGCCATGCAGCCGGGCGATTTCGTCCTGCTGCAGTCGGACGAGGCATTCTCCGGCCCCACCATCGACCTGGTCCGCCGCTGGATCCAGCAACACTGACCATTTTCCGCGCGCCGGCCCGCCGGGCGGCGCATGCTAGACAGGAAATCCTGCCATGGAAGTTTCTCGTATCCGGGCGCTGCGCGGCCCGAATCTCTGGAGCAAGAACACGGCCATCGAGGCCATCGTGTCCTGCGCCGACGCCGAATGCTCCATCGAAAACCTGCCCGATTTCGAGCCCCGGCTGCGCGCGCGCCTGCCGCAGACCGGCGTGCTGCGGCCCGATGGCCACCAGGGCGCGGTGTCCATCGCGCACGTGCTGCAGATCGTGGCGCTGACCCTGCAGGCCTACGCCGGCTGCCCCGTCACCTTCGGCCGCACCGCGGCTACGGTCGAGCCCGGCGTGTTCCAGGTCGTGGTCGAATACAGCGAGGAAGAAGTGGGCCGCCTGGCCATGGACCTGGCCTGCGAACTGGTGCGGGCCGCCCTGGACGATACGCCCTTCGATCTGGCCGGCGCGCTCAAGCGCTGCGCGAGCTGGACGAAGACGTGCGCCTGGGGCCCAGCACGGGCGCCATCGTCCATGCCGCCGTGGCCCGCAACATCCCCTACCGCCGGCTCACGCAGGGCAGCATGGTGCAGTTCGGCTGGGGCAGCAAGCAGCGCCGCATCCAGGCCGCCGAAACCGATCTCACCAGCGCCATTTCCGAGTCCATCGCCCAGGATAAGGAACTCACCAAAATGCTGCTGGAAGCGGCGGGCGTGCCCGTGCCGCGCGGCCGCTCGGTAGGCTCGGCCGAGGAAGCCTGGGAAGCCGCCCAGGAGCTGGGCGGCCCCGTGGTCGTCAAGCCGCGCGACGGCAGCCAGGGCCGCGGCGTAGCCGTGAACATCGAAACGCGCGAGCGCGTGGTCCAGGCTTTCGAGGCCGCCGCGGAGATCAGCTCCGAAGTCATCGTGGAGCGCTACATTCCCGGCCACGACTTCCGCCTGCTGGTGGTGGGCGACACGCTGGTGGCGGCGTCGCGCCGCGATCCGCCGCAGGTTACCGGAGACGGCCGCCACACCATCCGCGAGCTGGTGGAACAGGTCAATGCCGACCCGCTGCGCGGCGACGGCCACGCCACGTCGCTCACCAAGATCCGTTTCGACGACATCGCGCTGGCCACGCTCAGGAAACAGGGCTACGAGGCCGACTCGGTGCCACCGCCCGGCACGCTGGTGTTCCTGCGCAACAACGCCAACCTGAGCACCGGCGGTTCGGCCACCGACGTAACCGACGAGGTGCATCCCGAGCTGGCGGCGCGCGCCGTGGCCGCCGCCCGCATGATCGGGCTGGACATCTGCGGCGTGGACGTGGTGGCCGAGAGCGTGCACCTTCCGCTGGAAGAGCAGCATGGCGGCGTGGTCGAAGTGAACGCCGCGCCCGGCCTGCGCATGCACCTGAACCCCTCGTTCGGCAAGGGCCGCGCCGTGGGCGAGGCCATCATCGCCAACATGTATGCCGACGGCGAGGACGGCCGCATCCCGGTCGTGGCGGTGGCCGGCACCAACGGCAAGACCACCACCGTGCGCCTGACGGCGCACCTGCTGGCCACGGCCGGCAACCGCGTGGGCATGACCAACTCCGACGGCGTCTACATCGCGGGACGGCGCATCGATACTGGCGACTGCAGCGGCCCGCGCAGCGCCCGCAGCGTGCTCATGCATCCCGACGTGGACGCGGCGGTGTTCGAGACCGCGCGCGGCGGCATCCTGCGCGAAGGCCTGGCCTTCGACCGCTGCAACGTCGCCGTCGTCACCAACATCGGCATGGGCGACCACCTGGGCCTGGGCTACATCAGCACGGTCGAGGACCTGGCCGTGGTCAAGCGCGTCATCGTGCAGCACGTGCAGCCTTCGGGCGCGGCGGTGCTCAACGCCGCCGACCCCATCGTGGCCGACATGGCCGCGAGCTGCCCCGGTTCCGTCATCTACTTCGCCGAAGACCGCCACCACCCCGTCATGACCACGCATCACGCGCAGGGCCAGCGCGTGGTGTACCGCGACGGCGACGCCATTGTGGCGGCGCAGGGCGCCGCGCAAGAGCGCTTCCCGCTGGCGGCCATTCCGCTCACCCGCAACGGCAGCATCGCGTTCCAGGTGGAGAACGCCATGGCTTCCGTGGCTGCCGCCTGGGCGCTGGGCCTGGACTGGACAGTGATCCGCCAGGGGCTCGCCACCTTCGTGAACGACGCGCAGACGGCGCCGGGAAGGTTCAACGTGTTCGACTACCGCGGAGCCACCGTCATCGCCGACTACGGCCACAACCCCGACGCCATCCTGGCGCTGGTGCGCGCCGTGGACGCCATGCCGGCGCAACGGCGTTCCGTGGTGATCAGCGGAGCGGGCGACCGCCGCGACGAAGACATCCGCATGCAGACGGAAATCCTGGGCGAGGCGTTCGACGACGTGGTGCTGTACCAGGACCAGTGCCAGCGCGGCCGCGCCGACGGCGAGGTGCTGGCCCTGCTGCGCCAGGGCCTGGCGCACGCCAGCCGCACGCGGCGCATCGATGAGATCCACGGCGAATTCCTCGCCATCGACACCGCCCTGGAACGGCTCGCCCCGGGCGACCTGTGCCTGGTGCTGGTGGACCAGGTGGAAGAGGCGCTGGCGCACATCGCGCGCCGCATCCAGGAAGGCTGAGGCCGCAGCCGGATCGGTCAGGCCGGGCCCTGCCCCGGCCTCAGCTGCACGGCCCCAGGCCCACGTCGCGCACCCCGGCCTGATACCTGTCGGTGACGTGGGCGCATCCGGCTGCCAGCGTCGCCGCCCCCGCGAGAACCATCGCACACAACAGCCGCTTCATGTTTTCTCCTTGTGATGGATAGGCGCGCGGGCCCATATCCGGTTACCTGCCCCGTTCAAAGCGGGACAAGAGATTGCCTAAATGTAACTCCCCATGGAGCCGCCCCGGTGCGCTGCGCCCGTGGCAAAACCCCGGGCAACGGGCCGCCAGCCCCGTTACATTTTTCCACAGCCCCGTTTGACACCCCTCGAAGCCCGCTCGTACCTTGGAAACAAGCTGATCAGCGCAGATTCACCCCGAGCGCGCGCCGATCGTCGGCCACGAAAGGACGCGCCGCCACGACAACAGAGAGGTCACTATGAACAACGACATCATCGCTGGGAAGTGGAAACAGTTGGCCGGCAAGGCGAAGGCGGCCTGGGGCGAACTGACCGACGACGAACTGACCCGCACCGAAGGCAATGCCGAGCGCCTCGCGGGACTCATCCAGGAACGCTACGGCAAGACCCGCGAAGAGGCGGAAAAGGAAGTCCGCGATTTCTTCGACCGCAATCCCTGATCCGGCGCAGGCTTCCGATTCTCGTTCAATACCGGGAGGACCGACATGTTGCACTACGCCGTAGTTTTCTTCGTGATTGCGATCATCGCCGCGGTGCTGGGCTTCGGCGGCATCGCCGCCGGCGCTGCGGGCATCGCGAAGATCCTGTTCTTCATCTTCCTGGTCCTGGCGCTGCTGTCCATCCTGGGCGGCGCCTTCAGGAAGAAATAGATCCCGCGGCCAGTCCCCGACTCATGGCGCCTGCGCGCGCCGCCCCCTGTCAAGAAGGAGCACGACTATGGAACTTCGCAAGCTGATCGCCGCCGCCGCTCTCGGCACGGGCGCGGCCTTCTCCTGCATCGCGCTTGCCGCCGACGACGGCAAGCCCAAGCAGTCCGTGGGCGAGTATGCGTCCGATGCCGCCATCACCACCAAGGTCAAGGCCGCGTTCGTGGCGGACAAGCAGCTGAGCGCGCTGGACATCGCGGTGGAAACCAACAATGGCGTCACCACCCTGACCGGCACCGTCGGCACCGCCGCCGAGGCCGACCATGCGGCCCAAGTGACGCGCGCGATCGAAGGCGTCAAGCAGGTCAAGAACGACATCAAGGTCGACCCCGCGAAGGCCAAGAAGTCGTAGTGGCCCCGCCCGGCCCATTGCCGGGTTGCCCATGCTTGGCCCGCGCTGCGCGCGGGCTTTTTTTGTCGCCGGGCCGTCCCAAGACAAAAAGCGCCCCCTCCGGGGGGCAGCAAGCCCGCGCAGCGGGCGCGGCGTGGGGGCTCTTGTTCTCTTCTCTTGTTATCGCCGGCGCTACAACGTCACCGTGCCGCGCCCGATCTGCAGCGCCGCGCCGCCGACGCGGATGCGGCCGTCCGCCTCCACGTCCAGCCGCAACCGGCACGGCCGGCCTTTCTGGTCGCCTTGCCGCACCAGCACGCTGGCGGGCGTCGGGCGGCCCGTGTGCAGCAGCCATCCGCCCAGGTTGGCGCATGCCGAGCCCGTGCCAGCGTCTTCCTCCAGCCCGCCGCCCGGCTTGCCATAGAAATAGCGCGCCGTCGCCAGGCGCCGGCCGTCCGGGCCCGTCCCGGGCTCCAACGCGAACACATACGCGATGCGGCGGCCCAGGCTGTTCGGCTGCCACTGTTCCAGCCGCGCCGCGTCGGGGCGGGCGCGGCGCACGGCATCGGCGTCCTGGACCGGCACCAGCAACTGATCCGCGCCGGTGTCCACCCAAAGGGGCGCATCGAGCAGATCGGATTCCCGCAATCCCAGCAGCGCGGCGATCTCCCCGGCGCTGTGCTGCGGCGGCGCGGTGCGCACGCCGTCCGGGCAAGGCGCGGTGAAAGTCCAGCCTCCGTCTTCGGCCACGAGCGGCACGATGCCCGCCTGGAACTCCACGTCCAACCGGGCGCCGGCCCCAAGCAGCTCGCTCAGCACCTGCGCGGTGCCGATGGCGGGATGGCCGGCGAAGCGCATCTCGTGGCCGGGCGTGAAAATGCGCACGCGGGCCTGGGCCCGGGACGAGGGCAGGATGAAGGTGGTTTCCGACAGATTGAACTGCGCGGCGAGGTTGAGCATGGTGGCGTCGTCCATGCCGCGCGCATCTTCGAATACGCAAAGCGCGTTGCCGCCGAAGGTGGACGGGGCGAAGACGTTGAGAAGGCGGAATGCGTAAGAGGCCATGGCGCGAAAGACGTGAAGGAACGCCTGCTCGAAGAGGAACGCCTACTTTACCGCGCCCGGCCGGCGCGCCTCACCACACCGCGAAGAACAGCACCCACGACAGGCAGAACGGCGCCAGCCCCGCCGCGAGCACCAGCCAGGCCGCCGCCTTGCGTGCCTTGCCGACGGGCCGCGGCGCGAGCAGGCGGGCGTAGAGCCTGAGCGTCCAGAGCACGGCCAGCGTCAGCAGGGTGAAACGCACCGGACCGGCCCAGGCGGCCTGCACGCCTTCGTGCTTGAGCAGGTTCACCGTCGTGGCCGACAGGCCCAGGAACACGCCGATGCCCGCGCTGGGAATAAGCGCCTGGGCCAGCTTGTGCAGGCCGGGCCGGCCCATGCGGGTGACGTGGCCATTGGCCGGCGGGGCGGCCGGGGCGATGCGGTCGGCCACCCACAGCGACAGATAGGTCATGCCGCCCACACAGGCCATGGCGCCGAACACGAAAGCCAGGATGCCCGCGCCGTCCAGCCAGGAAAAGCTGTCGTTCACCTCGGGATAATGCGTCAGGATGAACCAGGGCGCGTTGTCCTGCAGCGGCCACATGATGTCGTGCTCCACCAGCCAGGTCGCCGCCCATTGCTTGAGCGCGACGAACCAGGGGCTGGCGCTCCAGAGGAACGCGCCGATGGCGATGCCCATGAGGCCGAAGCACAGCAGCGCCGTCTGCCAGGGCTCGCCGTCGGCCACGTGTACGATTTCCTCTTCGGGCGAGCGCGGCGTCAAGGCGATGGCGCCGCGGTAGCCGCTGCAGCGGCCGCAGACGTGGCATTCGCCGGCGCCCTTCATGTGCCGCAGCGGCACGAGCGGCGCGCAGTTCACGGGCTGGATGCGGATGACAGGATGGCGCCACGCCTCTTCGTTCACCTTGAAATGCCAGGGCGCGAGCTTGGCCAGCAGGTTGAACACGCCGTTCACGGGACACAGGTATTTGCACCACACCCGCTTGCTGCGGCCGTAGCGCCAACCCACGATCATGGCCGCCACGGTGGAGCCGCCCAGCACGGCCAGCACGGCCAGGGGATACTGGTAGACGCTGACGAGCTGGCCATAGATGGTGGTCAGCGCGAACGCGACGAACGGCCAGCCGCCCCAGCGCATCCATTTCGGAATCGCGTGGCCCTGGCCGTGCTCGCTGGCCCACTCGGTCAGCATGCCCTCGGGACAGAGCCAGCCGCACCATGCCCGGCCGAGTATCGGCATGGACACCAGCACGAAGGGCCACCAGATGCCCCAGAAGGCGAACTGGGCCACGATGGTGAGGTTATTGAAAACCGATGCCGCGTTGCCGGGCAGCGGCATCATCGCCGGCACGATCAGAAGAAATGCGTATATCGCGACAATGCCCCACTGCAGCTTGCGCAACAGGGGGGCATGGTCGCGGAGGAAATCGGCGATACGGGAGGTTGCCCTCCCGAGTGCTGCTGCCATGTTCAGACCTTCATCAATGCGATCCCGCGTGCCGGCCTCAGGAAGACGCGCCGTGCGCGGCGGCCGGCGCCGGCCTGCCGCCGCCGAAGGCGCGCAGCAAGGCCCACACCACGACCCAATAAGCCAGCCACAGGATGACCGTAATCAGCGCGGGATAGGCGCGATAGCCCGCGAAATCCGCCAGTACCTTGCCCAGGCCGCTGCTGTCGTCGAGCAGCCAGGAGCTGTCCCAGACCGGGTCCACCAGAGTGGGAAGCACGCCCAGCGAAATCAGGTGATCCAGCCCGCCCACCAGCAGGGCGCCCGCGAGCAGCAGCAACAGGATTTCCGTGACGCGGAAGAACCGCCGCCATGTAATGAGCTTGCCGCCCAGCTGCAGCAGCCAGAACGTCAGCAGCGCCACGGCAAAGCCCGCCACGCCGGCCAGCGCCAGTTTCATCATGTCGCCGCCGCCTTCGGAGGCGGCCACGGTGCCGTACAGGAACACCACGGTTTCGCTGCCTTCGCGCGCCACGGCGATGGCCACCAGCACCAGCAGGCCCCACCAGTTGTCGCTGGCCACCGAGGCGCGGGCCCCGCTTTCGAGTTCGCTCTTGAGCGTGCGGCCGTGCTTTTTCATCCACACCACCATCTGCACCACCAGGGCGCAGGCCGCCAGCGACATGATGGCCTGGAACCACTCCTGCCCCTCGTCGCTGAGCCAGGAGGACACGCCCAGCAGCACCAGCGCCAGGGCCACGGCCAGGGCCAGGCCGGCCACGATGCCGCCCCAGAGATAAGGCAGGCCGCGGCGCCCCTCGGGCGTGGCGCGCAGCCAGGTATAGAGAATGCCCACTACCAGCAGGGCTTCGACGCTTTCGCGCCAGACGATGAAAAGTACCTGTTCCATGCGATGAGGCAGCCTGTCAGTCTTTGGGCTTCACGACGAGCGTGCCTTTCACGTTCTGGTGAAAGTCGTCGAAAAACGGATACTCGCCGGGGCGCGAAATGGTGATGACGACAAAGGACTTCACGCCCGGCCCCAGCACCTTTTCCTTGCGCAGCGGAATGCTCTCGAATTCCACCGGCTCGTTGCTTTCGTTGATGAGTTCGATCTTGAAGCGGCCGGCCGGAACCTCCAGCGTGGCCGGCTCGAAGGTGCCGTCGGCCTTGAAGCGCAGGGTGAACGTGGGAAGATCGGCCGCCTGCGCCGGCGCGCAGGCCAGGCCGATCCACAGGGCGGTCAGGACGCTGAGCAGACGGCGCACGATCAGTATCCGCCCTTCTTGCCGGTGCCGGCGTAGACGAACTCGTAGTTCAGTTCGAACGGCTCGAACCACGGACCCACGCCGGTTTCCTTGTCGATGTGGCGCCCGAAGTGATTCATCTTGGCCGCGGTGGGCGGCTTGATGGAATACTTCAGCTTGTACTTGCCCGGGCCTTCGAGCTTGACGTTGTCGCCGTAGTGCGGCCCGTCGTTGGCGACCATGGGCATGAAGGTGCCCTTCTGCACGTTCTGGCTGCCCACCTTCTGGATTTCGTAGTCGACCACAAGGTACGGCACCCATTCGCCTTCGGGAAAGCCCGTCTTGTTGCCGGCGGTAGCGTGGATGTCGGCTTCCAGGTGTACGTCGGAATCCTTGGCGTCGCGCATCATGCCGGGGGGGTCCATTTCAATGGGCTGCAGATACACCGCGCCGATTTCCATGCCGCCCTTTTCCACGGGCTTGCCGATAGGGTATTCGGCCGCTTGCGCCGCCGACACGCTCAAACCGACGAACGCCAATGCCAAGCTTTTTTGATCATCTGGAACATCCTCAGAATTCAGGGGAGATAACGGCCAGTAGAATATAAACAAGAACCGTTTTCATTAATTTAAAGCAAACAACTGACAGATCCCTGAATCGAAGCTATTCTGGTGACGCAACGCGACCATGAAAAAGCGCGGCTCGCGCCGCGCCACGGTAAGACCGGTTATCCCCCCGTTTACTTGCGTCCGCTCCCCCCGCCCTGCTGCGGCCCGCCCTGCACGAACGGGAACGTGGAGAACATGGCGCGGGTCTGGTCCTGCATCTGGTCCTGCATCTGCACGAACAGGTTTTTGCTCTGGTCGATGTAGTTGTTCATCATGTTCTGCAGCATGGGGGTCTGCACGTTCATGAACTGCGCCCAGGCCTCGGGGCCGAACTGGCTGCCGTACAGCCCCTTGGACTGCTCGGCCATGCGCTGCTGGATCTCCATGAACGCCTGGATGTTCTTCTCCAGGTACGAGCCCATGATGCCCTGCATCGCGTGGCCGTAGAAACGGATGATCTGCGCCAGCATGTTGGACGAGAACATGGGCATGCCGCCGCTTTCTTCCTCGAGAATGATCTGGAGCAGGATGCTGCGGGTCAGGTCTTCGGCGCTCTTGGCGTCGACGACCTGGAATTCCTCGTTGGCCAGAACCAATTGCTTTACGTCGGCCAGCGTGATGTAAGTGCTGGTCCGGGTGTCGTACAGGCGGCGGTTGGGGTACTTTTTAATCAGGCGCAAACTGGCGCCGGTTTGTGCTTGCGTCATGGTTGTCCCCGGATCGGGCGATCTCTCTGACTTGGAATAAGGTGAAGTGTAATCCCGCGCGGCCCTCTCCCCGAAACCGCGCGGACCCTGGCGGAGGCCGCCCTGGGGCGGCGCGCCGCGTTCAGCCCATGTGCAGGCCGCCGTTGAGCGAAAAATCCGCGCCCGTCGCGAAGCCGGATTCGTCGGAAGCCAGCCAGGATGTAATGGACGCGATTTCTTCGGGCGTGCCCAGGCGGCGCACGGGGATGGTGGCCACGATCTTTTCCAGCACGTCGGGCCGGATGGCCCGGACCATGTCCGTGCCGATGTAGCCCGGCGACACCGTGTTCACCGTGATGCCCTTGCTGGCCACCTCCTGGGCCAGCGCCATGGTGAAGCCGTGGATGCCGGCCTTGGCCGTCGAGTAGTTGGTCTGGCCGAACTGGCCCTTCTGGCCGTTGACCGAACTGATGTTGATGATGCGCCCCCACTGCCGCTCGATCATGCTGTCGATGACCTGCTTGGTGACATTGAAGAGGCTGTTGAGGTTGGTGTCGATCACGGCGCGCCAATCGTCGGCGCTCATTTTCCGGAACAGGCCATCGCGGGTGATGCCCGCGTTGTTGACCAGCACGTCCACCGGACCGTGCTCCGCGGTGACCTTCTCGAAGGCCGCCACCGTGGAATCCCAGTCCGACACGTTGCCCACCGACGCGTAGAACGTATAGCCCTGCGCGGCCTGCTCGTCCAGCCATTGCTGGTAGTTGCGGCTGGGGCCGCAGCCTGCCACGACGCGAAAGCCGTCCTTGGCCAGGCGCTGGCAAATAGAGGTGCCGATACCGCCCATCCCGCCTGTAACGTAAGCCAGTTTCCCGCTCATACTTCCTCCTGTGTGCGACGGACGCCTCGTTGATTGAAACCGCTCTGGTCCGATGCCCGCGAGGGCCGCGGCCTCAGGCCGCGCGAACCTTCACATATCGCCCGGGGGCAGGCTCGATGGGCCTGTACCGGGCGCTGCCCAACTTCGACCTTGCCTTTACTTTCTTGCCGGAATGGCCGGCCAGCCATTGCGCCCAGTCGGGCCACCAGCTTCCGGCATGCTCGGAAGCCCGGGCCAGCCAGGCATTCGGATCGCCCGGCAGGGGCGATTCCAGTTCATCTGCCGCCCAGTAGCTGCGGCGCTTTTTGGCGGGCGGATTGATCACGCCCGCGATGTGCCCGGAAGCGCCCAGCACGAAGCGCTGGGGCCCGCGCAGCAGTTGCGTGGAAGCATAGGCCGTGATCCAGGGCACGATGTGGTCTTCGCGCGAGCCGAACAGATACGCGGGCATCTTCAGGCGGGTGAGGTCCAGCGGCACGCCTCCGGCCTGGGCGCGGCCCGGCACCTTGAGATTGTTCTCAAGATAGGTATTGCGGAAGTACCAGGAAAAGAAGGGCCCGGGCAGGTTGGTGCTGTCGCCGTTCCAGAACAGCAGATCGAAGGGCGGCGGCTTCTGGCCCTTGAGGTAGTTGCCCACCACGTAGTTCCAGACCAGCTCGTTGGGCCGCAGGAACGAGAAGGTGGTGGCCAGGTCGCGTCCGGGCATCAGGCCGCCGCGACCGAGCTGGTGATCGCGCAGCAGCGCGTGCGCTTCGTCGACGAACACCTTGAGGATGCCCGTGTCGTGGAAGTCCAGCATCGACGTCAGCAGCGTGAGCGAGGCCACGGGGTGTTCGCCGCGCGCCTCGGCCAGCGCCAGCGCCGACGCCAGCATGGTGCCGCCCACGCAGAAGCCCAGCGCGTTGACCTGCGGCTGCCGCGTGATCTCGCTTGCCACCGCCAGCGCGCGCAGCACGGCTTCTTCCAGATAGTCGGACCAGGAGGCCCTGTCCACGCCGTCGGTGTCGCCCGGCATCGGATTGCGCCACGAGATCATGAACACGGTGAAGCCCTGCTCCACCGCATGGCGCACGAAGGAGTTCTCGGGCTGCAGGTCGAGGATGTAGAACTTGTTGATGTTGGGCGGCACGATCACCAGCGGCAGCTCGTGGACCTGGGCGGTCGACGGCGCGTACTGGATGAGCTGGAACAGCCGGTTTTCGTACACCACCTCGCCGGGCGTCACGGCCACGTTGCGGCCGATCTCGAACTGCGATTCGTCGGTCTGGGTAATGCGGCCCTTCTGCACGTCGCCCAGCAGATTGGCCAGCCCCTCGGTGAGGGCGCGGCCGGCGCTTTCCACGACGGACTGCTGGGCATCGGGGTTGAGGGCGAGGAAATTCGCGGGAGACAGGGCGTCGACCCATTGCATGACCGAGAAGCGCAGCCGGTCGCGCAGCGGCTCGCTGACCTGGGCCGCTTCCACCATGCGCGACAGGGCGCGGGCGGACAGCAGGTAGGTATGCGCCAGCAGCAGGTGCGCGCCGTTGGCGGCCCACGCGTTGCCCGCGAAGCGGCGGTCGGACGGCGGCGCAAGCGCTCCGCGTCGGGCATCATCGCAAAGACGCTGCCATTCGCGCGAGAACTCGGCCTGGATTTCAGCCAAGATTTCCGGCGCCACGCTCACCGGATCGGGCCCTGCTGCGGAGAGATTGGCATTCACTTCGACACCTTATTATCGAGACTGCGCGATTGATGTTGCATGTGGGGTCCAGGGCTGTCAATGCGGGTATACCAGCCTGCAATGCCGCGCCAGCCCTTAGCCCGCGCGCCTCGCGGCGCGTCAGTCCGCCGGCGGCATCCAGGCCAGCATCGCCATGCGTCCGGTCTGTCCGTCACGGCGATACGAAAAGAACCGCTTCGCATCGCTCGCGGTGCACAGCCCGCTCAGGCTCACCTCTTTTACCCCGGCCCGGCGCAAACGGAAATCGGCCAATCCGGGGAGATCGGCCAGCCACTTGCCCTGCACGCCGGGGCGCGGCCGGAAATACGCCGCGACGGAGGAATCGTCCGAAATAAAGGCGTCGCGCACGTCGTCTCCCACCTCGAAGGCCTGCGGCCCGATGCCCGGGCCGACCCAGGCGCGCCATTGGCTCGCGCCGGGCGCCTTGGCCCGCAGCGCCGCGAACGTGTTCTCCAGCACGCCGCCCGCCAGGCCGCGCCAGCCCGCGTGCGCCGCGCCTACTGCCCGCCCTTCGGCGTCGGCGATGAGCACGGGCAGGCAATCGGCCACCAAGATGGCCAACACCCGGCCGGGGCGCGAGGTGACGCTGGCGTCGGCCGCCGGCTCCGTCTCCGCTTGCGGGGCGTNCCACGCGGACCACGTCGCGCGGGTCTTTCACGAACTTCTCGGACAGCGCCGAAATGTGAACCAGCCCGTCCTGGTGCACGCCGATGTCCACGAAGGCGCCGAAGTTGGCGACGTTGGTCACCACGCCCTCCAGCACCATGCCGGGATAGAGGTCGTTAAGCGTTTCCACGCCTTCCTTGAACTGCGCCGTCTTGAATTCCGGGCGCGGGTCGCGGCCGGGTTTCTCCAGTTCGGCGAAGATGTCGCGTACCGTGGGCAGGCCGAAGCGCTCGTCGGTGAAGTCCGAAGGCGACACGCCCTTGAGCGCTTCGCGGCGGCCGATGATCTCCTTCACTTCGGCCTTGATGCGGGCCACGATGCGCTCGACCACCGGATAGGCTTCTGGGTGCACGGCCGAGGCGTCCAGCGGGTTCTCGCCGTTCGGAATGCGCAGAAAGCCCGCGGCCTGCTCGAACGCCTTGTCGCCGAAGCGCGGCACCTTGCGCAGGGCCTCGCGGGTGGGGAAGGCGCCGTTCTCGTCGCGGAAGGCCACGATGTTCTTGGCCAGCAGCGAATTCAGCCCCGACACACGGGCGAGCAGGGCCGCCGAGGCGGTATTCACGTCCACGCCCACGGCGTTCACGCAGTCTTCGACCACCGCGTCGAGCGAACGGGCCAGCTCGCGCTGGTTGACGTCGTGCTGGTACTGGCCCACGCCGATGGCCTTGGGATCGATCTTCACCAGTTCGGCCAGGGGATCCTGCAGGCGGCGCGCAATGGATACCGCGCCGCGCAGCGTGACGTCCAGATCGGGGAATTCCTGCGCGGCCAGCTCGGACGCCGAATAGACGGATGCGCCCGCCTCGGAGACCACCACGCGCGTGACCTTGAGCTCGGGGAAGCGCGCCATCATGTCGCCCACCAGCTTCTCGCTTTCGCGCGAGGCGGTGCCGTTGCCGATGGCGATGAGGTCCACCTGGTGGCGCGCCGCCAGGGCGGCCAGGGTATTGATGGCGCCGTCGCGGTCGCGGCGGGGCTCGAACGGATACACGGTGGCGGTGTCCACCACCTTGCCGGTCCGGTCGATGACGGCCACCTTGCAGCCCGTGCGGATGCCCGGGTCCAGGCCCAGCACCGCCTTGGGGCCGGCAGGCGCCGCCAGCAGCAGGTCTTTCAGGTTGGCGGCGAAGACGCGGATGGCCTCGTCCTCGGCGCTTTCGCGCAGCCGGCCGATGAGTTCGCTTTCGAAGGCCGTGAGCAGCTTGACGCGCCAGGTCCAGCGGCAGACCTCGCCCAGCCAGCGCTCGCGCGGCGCAGCATCGGCGGCGAACAGACCGTTGCCCAGCTTGAGGAAGCTGGCGATGCGCGCCACGCAGGGATGCGGAAGCTGTTCTTCGAGCCCGGCCTCCAGGCCCAGGCGCAGGTCCAGCACGCCCTGCTGGCGCCCGCGCAGCAGCGCCAGGATGCGGTGCGAGGGCAGGGTGCGCAGCGGCTCGCTGAAATCGAACCAGTCGCGGAAGTTGGCGCCTTCGGCCTCCTTGCCTTCGGCCACCTTGGAATAGAGCACCCCGGTGTTCCAGAGGTGCTCGCGCATGTCGGCCAGCAGGTCGGCGTTTTCCGCATAGCGCTCGGCGAGAATGTCGCGCGCGCCGTCCAGCGCCGCCTTGGCGTCGCTGATGGAGGCTTCTGGGTTCAGGTACCGGGCGGCCAGCGCGGCGGGATCGCAGGACGGATCGGCCAGGATGGCGTCGGCCAGCGGTTCCAGTCCCGCTTCGCGCGCGATCTGCGCGCGGGTGCGGCGCTTGGGCTTGTAGGGCGCGTACAGGTCTTCCAGGCGCTGCTTGGTGTCGGCCGCGGCGATTTCCTTTTGCAGCTCGGGCGTGAGCTTGCCTTGCTGGGAGATGGATTCGAGGATGGCGCCGCGGCGTTCCTCGAGCTCGCGCAGATAGCCCAGCCGCACTTCCAGGTTGCGCAGCACGCTGTCGTCCAGCCCGCCGGTGGCTTCCTTGCGGTAGCGGGCGATGAAGGGCACCGTGGCGCCGTCATCCAGCAGCTCCACGGCCGCGGCCACCTGGCTGGCGCGCACGCCCAGTTCGGTAGCCAGTTGCGCCACGATGCGGGCGTTGTCGACGCCGGCGGCGACGTTCGTGATAACGGAAGTTTCAGACATCTCGGTACGACGGCAAAAAGGGAAAACAAGGGGCGGATTGTGCCATAAGCGGGTGTTACAAAAAGTGCGCACCGGGACGGATATGTCCCTGAAGCGCCGCGCACGCGGCCGGCGCGGCGGCGCGGCAGGGGGTATCATTGGGGCCTTCGCCTCCGAGCCTGTGCCCGAACCGCGGTCCAGCCCGGTTCTCCCGCCTGCCCGAAACACGCCTGCACTCCCCCATGCTGGACCTGGAAATTTCCGAATTCTTCGCCGAAGATGGCCCGCTCGCGTCGGCCTTGCCCGGCTATGCGCCGCGCCCCTCGCAAGTGGCGCTGGCGCAGGCCATCGGGCAAGCCATCCGCGACCGCGCCACGCTCGTGGCCGAAGCCGGCACCGGCATCGGAAAAACCTGGGCCTATCTTGTACCCGCCTTCATCCAGGGCGGCAAGGTGCTCATCTCCACCGGCACCCGCACCCTGCAGGACCAGCTTTTTATGCGCGACCTGCCACGCGTGCGCGCGCGCTGGCCGCGCCCGTCACCGCGGCCCTGCTCAAGGGCCGCGGCAACTACGTGTGCCATTACCATCTCGACCGCCTGCAGGGCGACGAGCGGGCGCTGAAATCGCGCACCGAGATCAGCCAGTTGCGCCAGATCCAGGTGTTCGCCGGTATTTCCAAGACCGGCGACCGCAGCGACCTGGCCCAGGTGCCTGAAGACGCCGACATCTGGCAGCGCGTGACATCCACCCGCGAGAACTGCCTGGGGCAGGAGTGCCCGCGCATCCGCGACTGCTTCGTGCTCAAGGCCCGGCGCCAGGCCCAGGAGGCCGACGTGGTGGTGGTGAACCACGCGCTGTTCATGGCCGACCTGGTGCTGCGCGAGGAGGGCGTGACCGATCTGCTGCCCGAAGCCGACACGGTCATCTTCGACGAGGCGCACCAGCTGCCCGATACGGCCACGCGCTTTCTGGGCAGCAGCGTGTCCACGCACCAGTTGCTGGATTTCTGCCGCACCCTGGAGGCCGCCGGCCTGGCCTATGCACGCGAGGCCGCGAAATGGAGCGACGTGGCCCGCCATCTCGAAACCGCCGCGCGCGAGCTGCGGCTGGCCTGTGCGCCGCTGGACAGGCTGCCCGGCCCGCAAGGCCCAACTTTCGAGGCCATGCCCGACCCGGATACCTTCGACGCGGCCCTGGCGGACCTGCGCGCCGGCTGCTGTACGG
>NZ_LHSJ01000045.1:0-19870 GCF_001270295.1 Achromobacter sp. DMS1
CGCCTGCACGCATCCGGCCCCATGCCCATGCCCGGACGCCAGGACGGCCGTCATGCCGGCCACCATCCCAGCGCCCAACCCGTCAGCAGCCAGAGGCCCGCCACGGCGGCAAGCGCCCACGCCATGCGGCGCCAGGCGGAAACCAGGAAGGCGGAACGGCGCGCGGGCGCTCCGGGAGCGGAGCCGGAAGGCGCCGAAGGCGGGAAATACGGCATGGGAAGACGATGGAGGCGGAAAACCGGATGCGGGCCGGGTGGAAATCAATATGTTATATCATAACCAAACTGGCTTGAAGACGGCCTGCGTGCCCATACGTAAGTGTTTTCTGATACCTTCCTGGCATCGCGCTCCGCGCGCCGTCTTTTTCTTTTCCTGAACAGCCCGCCATGCCCGCCTCTTCCGGTTCTCCCGACAACGACAGCGTAGGCGCCCAGCTCAGCGTCGCCGAGGCGTTGTGCGAGCAGCGCGGCCGGCGTCTCACCCCCATCCGCCGCAAGGTGCTCGAACTCCTGCTGCGCCACGGCCGCAGCCTGAAGGCCTACGAGCTGCTCGACGCCATGCGCGCCGTGCACCCCGGCGCGGCGCCCCCCACGGTCTACCGCGCGCTGGACTTCCTCATGGACGAAGGCCTCATCCATCGCCTGGACGCGGTCAATGCCTGGAGCGCCTGTCATGATGCCGGCGGCGCCCCGCACGACCTGCTGGTCGTCTGCACCGGCTGCGGCGCCGTGGCCGAACTGAGCGACCCCGCCATGAGCCGCCAGCTCGCCGAGCGCGTGGCCCGGACGGGCTACGTCCTGGCCACGCACGAAACCGAAATCCGCGCCCTCTGCCCCCAGTGCCAGCAAAAGCAGCCGGCCGAGGGCCATCACCACCATCACCACTGACCGCGGGCCCGCCCGCGCGGGGCTCTTGATTTCCTGCAACCCGCCCCCAATTGATGGTATCGCCCGATACTTGACGGCGTACAGCCGCGATCCGGACGGACGCGCCCCCCGGGTTGGCCCGGGGTTTGCCCCCCGCCGCCGACTGTGCTGTAATCCTGCGTCCGGCCGCGATTGGCGGCCTTCGCAGCCCGTGGCCCAAGACACCTGGCGCCCCGTCCGGCACCCATCCGGCGCCCGCGCCATCCAGCCCCACCGGCCTGGTGTCCGACGCCTTGACTTCACGCTAGCCGCTTCGCCATGAACACCCCGCGCAGTTTGGACAAAATGGTTCCCGTCACCATCCTCACCGGCTTTCTCGGTGCGGGCAAGACCACCCTGCTCAAACGCATCCTCACCGAATTCCACGGCCGCCGCGTGGCGGTCATCGAAAACGAATTCGGGCCCGAAAGCATCGACAACGACCTGCTGGTGCAGGACAGCAACGAAGAAATCATCGAGCTGTCCAACGGCTGCGTCTGCTGCACGGTGCGCGGCGACCTGATGCGCACGCTGTCCGACCTGCGCGCCAAGCGCGAATCCGGCGCGCTGAACTTCGAGCGCGTCATTATCGAAACCACCGGCATGGCCAACCCCGGCCCCGTGTGCCAGACGTTCTTCATGGACGACGACATCGCCGAGTACTACCGCCTGGACGCGGTGGTCACGGTGGTCGACGCCAAGCACGGCATGGCCACGCTGGACGAGCAGCCCGAGGCCCAGAAGCAGGTCGGCTTCGCCGACCGCATCCTCATCTCGAAGAAAGACCTGGTCAACGAAGTCGACTACGAGGCCCTGCGCTCGCGCCTGGTGCACATGAACCCGCGCGCGCCCATCACGCCGGTCAACTTCGGCGAGGCCGACCTGAAGTCCATCATCGACATCAGCGGCTTCAACCTGAATTCCATTCTCGACATCGACCCGGACTTCCTGGCCGATGAGCATCCCGACGCCGCCCATGGCCACGGCCACGATCATGGCCACGATCACGGCCACGATCATGACCACGAGGGCGAATGCGGGGCGCATTGCAATCATCCCCACCATCATCACCATCACCACCACGACGACGAGATCGGCGCCTTCGTGTTCCGCTCGAACAAGCCCTTCGATCCCGTCCGGCTCGAGGAATTCCTGGGCGGCGTGGTGCAGGTCTACGGACCCGACCTGCTTCGGTACAAGGGCATCCTGTACATGAAGGGCATCAACCGCCGCATGCTGTTCCAGGGCGTGCACATGATGATGGGCGCCGAACCCGGCAAGCCGTGGACCGCGGCCGAAAAACCGTCCACGAAAATGGTGTTCATCGGCCGCAAGCTGCCCCAGGAAATTTTCACCCGGGGCTTGGAGCAGTGCCTGGCGGGGTAAACCCCCCTTTCTCGGAACGTGACGCAACGCGACGATGGCAGTACTGTGAGGTACGGATAGCGTAGGCAATCAGCAACACGGTCGGGAACAGGGACACCCGCGCCAGGATCGATTCATAGTGGAGTGTTTTCATGGCTACCAAGGCAGCAACCAAGAAATCAAGCAAGTCGACGAGCGATACGGCGATTGATCTGCCCAGCGAAGAGGAAATGCTGGCCATGCCCGAGTCCGATTACATGAACGAGCGCCAGCTGGCGTTCTTCAAGGAGCGGCTCAAACAACTCGAACAGGACATCCTCGCCAACGCGGGCGAAACCACCGAGCACCTGCGCGAAACGCAGTTCGTGCCCGACCCGGCCGACCGCGCCACCATCGAGGAAGAACACGCCCTGGAACTGCGCACCCGCGACCGCGAACGCAAGCTCCTGAAGAAAGTCCAGCAATCCATCGCCCGCATCGAAAGCGGCGAATACGGCTGGTGCGAAGAAACGGGCGAACCCATCGGCATCCCGCGCCTGCTGGCCCGTCCCACCGCCACGCTGTCGCTGGAAGCCCAGGAACGCCGCGAAATGCGCCAGAAGCTCTACGGCGACTGATCTCCACCGATCCGTCCCGTTTTCAACGCGCCGGGTGAAAGGCTATGCTGGTCTGCCAGCATGGCCTTTTTCTTTTGCGCGCGCGGCCCGCACGCAAGTCTTGATTTCCGCCCCACTGCCCCCAGCTAGTCCTTTCAAAGGAAGGAACGCATGGAACAATTTCACGCCACCACCATCGTGTGCGTGCGACGCGGCAACCGCGTCGCGCTTGGCGGCGATGGCCAGGTCACCCTGGGCAACGTCGTCATCAAGGGCACCGCACGCAAGATTCGCCGCCTGTACCAAGACAAGATCCTGGCCGGCTTCGCCGCGCCACGGCCGACGCCTTCACCCTGCAGGAACGTTTCGAAGCCAAGCTCGAAAAGCACCAGGGCAACCTGATGCGCGCCGCCGTCGAACTCACCCGCGACTGGCGCACCGACCGCGTACTGCGCCGCCTCGAGGCCATGCTCATCGTGGCCGACGCCGAACACACGCTGGTGCTCACCGGCAACGGCGACGTCCTCGAGCCCGAGCATGGCCTGGCCGCCATCGGCTCCGGCGGCGCCTACGCCCAGTCCGCCGCCCTGGCGCTGTTGCGCAACACCGAGCTGCCGCCCGAGGACATCGTCAAGCAATCGCTCGAGATCGCGGGCGACCTCTGCATCTACACCAACCAGAATCACGTCATCGAAACGCTGGGCGCCTGACGCCCGCCCGGCGGCGGCGTCCCGCGCCGCCGGCCCGCTCCGCCCCAAGGATCCGCCTCATGTCCGCTTCCACCATGACGCCCGGAGAAATCGTCTCCGAACTCGACAAATACATCATCGGCCAGAACCGCGCCAAGCGGGCCGTGGCCGTGGCGCTGCGCAACCGCTGGCGCCGCCAGCAGGTGGCCGAGCCGCTGCGCCATGAAATCCACCCCAAGAACATCCTCATGATCGGCCCCACCGGCGTGGGCAAGACCGAAATCGCCCGCCGCCTGGCCAAGCTTGCAAACGCCCCATTCATCAAGATCGAGGCCACCAAGTTCACCGAGGTCGGCTACGTGGGCCGCGACGTGGACACCATCATCCGCGACCTCACCGAATACTCCATCAAGCAGACCCGCGAGATGGAAATGCGCCGCGTGCGCACCCAGGCCGAAGACGCCGCCGAAGACCGCATCCTCGACGCCCTCGTCCCGCCGCCGCGCGGCGCCAACGGCGAACCCGAACGCGGCGAAGACAGCAGCGCCCGCCAGACCTTCCGCAAGCGCCTGCGCGAAGGCAAGATCGACGACCTCGAAATCGAGATCGAAGTGGCCCAGGCCGTGCCGCAGATGGACGTCATGACGCCCCCGGGCATGGAGGAAATGGCCGAGCAGCTGCGCGGCATGTTCGCCGGCCTGGCCCGCGACAAGAAAAAGCCCAAGAAAATGAAGGTGCGCGAAGCCTTCAAGCTGATCGTCGAAGAAGAAGCCGCCAAGCGCGTCAACGAAGAAGACCTGCGCTCGGTGGCGATCACCAACGTCGAACAGAACGGCATCGTGTTCCTGGACGAAATCGACAAGATCGCGGCCCGCCAGGAAACCGGCGGCGCCGACGTCTCGCGCCAGGGCGTGCAGCGCGACCTGCTGCCGCTGGTCGAAGGCACCACGGTCAACACGCGCTACGGCATGGTCCGCACCGATCACATCCTGTTCATCGCGTCCGGCGCCTTCCACCTGTCGCGCCCGTCCGACCTGATCCCCGAGCTGCAGGGCCGCTTCCCCATCCGCGTCGAACTCGACTCGCTGACGGCCGAAGACTTCGTGCGCATCCTGTCCGACACGGACGCGTCGCTGACCAAGCAGTACAAGGCGCTCATGGCCACCGAGGACCTCGAGCTGGAATTCACCGAGGACGGCGTGCGCCGCCTGGCGGAACTGGCTTTCGAGGTCAACGAAACCACCGAGAACATCGGCGCTCGCCGCCTGTACACGGTGATGGAGAAACTGCTCGAGGAACTGTCCTTCGACGCCACGTCCAGCCAGGACAAGCACGTCAAGATCGACGCCGCCTACGTCAACGCCCAGTTGTCGGAAGCCGCGAGCAGCCAGGACCTGGCGCGCTACGTGCTGTAAGGGCATTCGCGAGGCGCGCCGCCCCCTCAGCGTCAGGCGCGAAAAAAGCCGGAACCCGCCGCAAGGCGGTTCCGGCTTTCTGTTTTGCGGGCGGCCGGCCAGAATGACCGGCGATAGCGCCCGACGAGGGCCACGGCAAGAATCGCCGGCAAGGCCGCCCGACCGACCCGGCACGCGCGGCCCCAGGCCGCGCCACCCTAGTTGCTGATCGACGTCACCACGTACTTGCCGTCCTTGCGCTCGGCGGTGAACTTCACCTTGTCGCCCGCCTTGATCTTCGCCAGCAGCGCCGGATCGGCCTGATACACCAGCGTCATGGCTGGCAGGTCCAGCGCCTTGATCGCGTCGTGCTTGATCGTCACCTTCCCGGCGGCCGGGTCCACGCGGCGCACCTCGCCGCTGGCCTCCGCCTGCTGCGCAAACGCCAGCGGCGTCGCCAGCGACACCACGGCCATCGCGGTCGCCACCGCCATCGGCGTTGCGTATTTGCGGTTGAAAGCCATGCTTTATCCTCCAGTTTCGGCCCCGGCCCGACAACGGCCCCGGCCTGACGGAATGCTAGGATACCGCCCTTGTGCAACAGTCACCCGAAAGGAACGCAACAGTCCTGACCATTGATTGCGTCCCGCGGGCCGCACGCCCGCCCTCCCCGGCCGACACAAAATCCGAACCATTCGTCACTATTTCAGGAATTTTCATGGCCAACCGCCTATCTGTCATTGCCACCCGCACGGGAGACGACGGCACCACGGGTCTTGGGGACGGATCCCGTACGCCCAAGGATGCCGTGCGCATCGCGGCGATCGGCGATGTTGACGAATTGAACAGCGTGATCGGCGTCCTGCTGACCGAAGACTTGCCCGCCGAGATATCCGCTGACCTGCTGACCATTCAACACGACTTGTTCGACATGGGCGCGGAACTCTGCATCCCGGGCCACACTGCGCTGACGGATGAACACATCGTCCGTCTGGATGCGCGCCTGGCCCACTACAACAAGACCCTGCCGCCCTTGCGCGAATTCATCCTGCCGGGCGGTTCCCGCGGCTCGGCGCAGGCGCACGTGGCTCGCACGGTGTGCCGCCGCGCCGAACGTGCCGTCGTGACGCTGGCTCGCACCGATCAGGTAAACCCACCAGTACGGCAGTACCTGAACCGGCTATCGGACCTGCTCTTTGTCCTTGCTCGTTGCATCAATCGCGCCCAGGGAGTGGCCGATGTGTTCTGGGCCAGCCCCAATGCGCGTAAGGCCACGTAACTCCTGAGATGAAATGCAAGATGGAATCCCGACCATTGATGGAGGTGGGTTCTGTAACGTCTCAATTTCACCGCACGGCTTGTTTCATTTGTTAGGTTGCGCTAATGCACTTGCGGCATAATTGAGAGTTAATCAACGGGTTTGCGCTCACGCTCAACGCTCAAGGACTACGCAAGAATGAGTATCATTGTTACTGGCGGAGCAGGTTTTATCGGCTCCAATTTTGTACTCGACTGGTTTCGGGAAAGCAGCGAACCGGTCGTAACGCTGGACAAGCTCACCTACGCAGGCAACCCCGAAAACCTGGCTTCGCTCAAGGGCAATACCGCTCACAAGCTGGTCCAAGGCGACATTGGCGACTTTGACCTGGTCAGCCGCCTGTTGGCAGAGCATAAACCCCGCGCCGTCCTGAATTTTGCAGCCGAATCGCACGTGGACCGTTCGATTCATGGCCCCGGCGAATTCATCCAGACCAACATCGTGGGCACCTTCCACCTGCTGGAAGCCGTGCGCGCTTATTGGACCGGCCTGCCGGAAGATGAGCGCAACGCGTTCCGCTTCCTGCACGTATCGACCGACGAAGTCTACGGATCGCTGGAAAAAGACGATCCCGCCTTCAGCGAAACCAACCGCTACAAGCCCAATAGCCCATACTCGGCCAGCAAGGCCGCCAGCGACCACTTGGTGCGAGCCTACCACCACACCTATGGCCTACCGGTGCTCACAACCAATTGCTCAAACAATTACGGTCCCTATCATTTCCCGGAAAAGTTAATCCCGCTGGTAATCCACAATGCGCTGGCCGGTAAGCCTTTGCCCATCTACGGCGACGGCCAACAGATTCGCGACTGGCTATACGTGAAGGATCATTGCACGGCGATCCGTCGCGTGCTCGCTGATGGCCAATTGGGTGAGACCTACAACGTGGGAGGCTGGAACGAAAAGGCTAACCTCGACGTCGTCCACACGCTTTGCGCCCTCCTGGACGAACTCAGTCCTCGAGCCGATGGCCAGTCCTATAAGAGTCAGATAACCTTCGTCAAGGATAGACCTGGTCACGACCAGCGCTACGCCATTGATGCGACGCGGCTGGAACGTGAACTGGGATGGAAGCCTGCGGAAACCTTCGATTCCGGGATCCGCAAGACCGTCGAATGGTACTTGGCCAATCAGGACTGGGTCGCCAACATCACCAGCGGCGCATACCGCGACTGGGTCAATACCCAGTACGAAGACTGAACGCTCGAACGGATTGCGCTCCAGCTCGAGTGCAGCCCTCCCTCATCATGTGTGCTTCTCTACTTCAACACAAGTATCCGCCAATAACGCGGCGAGCAACCGCACGTGCCGGCAACCGACTTCTTTCGTGGATGGCACGGTGAGCCACAACGTCGCAATCCTTCTGTGTACCTATCAGGGAGAGCAGTATCTTCCTGAACAGCTTGACTCGTTCGGCGCTCAATCGCATACGGCATGGAGCGTATGGGTTTCGGACGACGGTTCCAAGGACAAGACACAAAATGTTCTGGGATTCTATCAGCAGACTTGGGGACCAGACCGCTTGCGCGTACGGGCGGGGCCACGCAAGGGTTTTGCCGCCAATTTCATGTCACTCATTTGCCGCGAGGAAATCGCCGCCGACTACTACGCCCTGTCCGATCAAGATGATATCTGGCATGCGGACAAGTTGGAACGAGCTGTCCGATGGTTGAAATCCGTGCCGCAGGACGTGCCCGCGCTATATTGCACCCGTACGGAACTGGTTGACGAAGATGGCGGCAAACTCGGTTACTCGCCGTTGTTTACGCGCCCACCATCGTTTCGCAATGCCTTGGTGCAAAACGTCGGCGGAGGCAATACCATGGTCTTCAACAACGCTGCTCGCAATTTGTTGAAGGCCGCTGGCCCACACGTGAAGGTCGCAGCTCATGATTGGTGGATCTACATCGTGGTCAGCGGATGTGGCGGAAAGGTGCTTTACGATCCGATACCATCCCTGCTCTATCGACAACACGCCCAAAACCTGATTGGCGCCAATGCCAGCCTGCAAGCTCGGCTCGACCGAATCGGCAAGCTGTTCCGAGGCCACCTGAAAACATGGAATGACCAGCACATTGTGGCGATGCAGCCCATTATTTCAAGCTTGTCGCAAGATAGTCGTTCCGTCTTCAATCGTTTTGTATCGGCGCGTCAACGTCGCTTGATTCCCCGCGTATTCGGTATATTGCGTTCTGGAATTTATCGGCAGACTGGATTCGGCAACCTCGGCCTGGTGATTGCAGCGATTCTCAACCGGATTTAAGGCCCTTATGAAAATTCTTCTTTTGGGTAAGACCGGACAAGTCGGTAATGAACTGCAACGCACGCTACTGCCGCAGGGCGAGTTGATAGCGTTGGATCGTATCCAGGCCAATCTTGAAAAGCCTGCGACCCTGCGCGGAGTATTGGAAGCTCACTCACCCGACATCATCGTGAATGCAGCTGCCTATACTGCGGTCGACAAAGCGGAAACCAACGCAAGTTCGGCACGTGCGATCAATGCGGAGTCGGTGGCGGAGATAGCCAAGTACGCGAAGGCACGCGGCGCGCTGCTCGTGCACTATTCCACGGACTACGTTTTCGACGGCGCCAAAACCGCGCCCTACACACCGTCCGACACCCCAAATCCGCTGAGCGTCTATGGACACACCAAGCGCCAAGGCGAAGAGGCGATCATAGCCAGCGGCTGCCAATTCCTGATCCTCCGCACAAGCTGGGTGTTTTCTGCTCACGGGAGTAATTTCGTCAAGACGATCCTGCGCTTGGCCAAAGAGCGTGAGACGCTGAATATTGTCGCCGACCAACATGGCGCTCCGACTTCGGCCGAGCTGATAGCCGATGTGACAGCATTGGCTATTGCTGGCTATCGCCATGGTCTGTGCAAGAGGGGCATCTATCATCTGACCGCTGCAGGGCAAACCACTTGGCATGGCTTGGCCTGCCACATCGTGGCGCGTGCCGCCGCCAATGGCGCGAGGCTCAGGACAACCGCAGAGAAAATCCAACGTATACCCACGGATGCTTATCCTCTGCCCGCACCTCGCCCAAAAAATTCTCGCCTGGACACCACCGCCCTGAGCAACGCGTTATTGCTACAGTTCCCCAATTGGACTGTCCACGTGAACCGCACCGTGGATCAACTGACCACATCGTTGGAGTATTCTGCATGAACCGCAAAGGCGTCATTCTCGCCGGGGGCTCTGGCACCCGTTTACATCCAGCGACGCTGGCGATCAGTAAACAGTTATTGCCTGTATACGACAAACCGATGATCTACTATCCTCTCAGCACCCTGATGCTGACCGGAATTCAAGACATCCTGATCATTTCAACTCCGCAAGACATCCCGCGATTCCAACAGCTATTAGGCTCGGGAGAACAGTGGGGACTTAACCTGCAATATGCAGTCCAGCCGTCTCCTGATGGCTTGGCCCAGGCGTTCATCATCGGTGAGTCATTTCTGAACAACTCACACTCGGCACTCGTGCTCGGGGACAACATCTTCTATGGCCACGATTTCGCCAATCTGCTGAGCAACGCCAATAAGCGCAACGCCGGTGCTAGCGTATTCACCTACCACGTGCATGATCCGGAACGTTACGGCGTAGCGGAGTTTGACGCCGACGGCAAGGCGCTTTCTCTGGAAGAAAAACCGAAGACGCCCAAGTCGAATTACGCGGTCACAGGCCTATATTTCTATGACCAGCAGGTCGTGGACATCGCCAAACAGATAAAACCGTCGCCACGTGGCGAACTCGAAATCACCGATGTGAATCGAGTCTATCTCGAACAAGGCAACTTGTCTGTCGAGATAATGGGCCGCGGCTATGCGTGGTTGGATACAGGCACCCATGAATCCTTGCTGGAGGCAAGCCAATTCATCTCCACATTGGAAAACCGCCAAGGCTTGAAGGTGGCATGCCCCGAAGAAATCGCATATAGGCAGAAATGGATTACCGCGGAGCAGCTTGACGAACTAGCCACCGCTCTCCAGAAGACCGGCTATGGCCAATACCTGAAGCGCCTCCTCCATGAAAGGATATATTAATGAGAGCGATCTCTCTGGAAATTCCAGATGTCAAGGTTATCGAACCCAAGCTCTTCAAGGATAGGCGCGGATATTTCTTTGAGAGCTTCAACCATCGCGCGTTTGAAACGATAATTGAGGGAAAAGTTGAATTCGTCCAGGACAATCAGTCTTTATCCATGAAGAATGTATTGCGCGGACTGCACTATCAAATCAAGAACTCCCAAGGCAAGCTTCTTCGCGTACTCTCAGGTGAAGTATTCGATGTTGCAGTGGATATACGCCGGTCCTCCCCGACCTTCGGAAAATGGGTGGGCGAGATATTGTCTGCGGATAATAAGCGACAGCTTTGGATTCCGCCGGGATTTGCTCATGGATTTCTCGTCCTCTCCGACGTGGCGGAAGTTCTATACAAAACAACCGATTACTATGCACCGCAGCATGAGCGTTGCATCGCCTGGAACGACAATTCGCTAGATATACAATGGCCAATTTCCATCCCGCCGATACTATCAGTGTCCGACGAACAAGGTCTTCCTCTTAGCTCCGCGGAATTATTTACATGAGCACCGTATTCGTAACTGGTGGCGCGGGCTACATTGGCACCCATACCTGTTTGGAATTGCTACAGGCCGGGCACAAGGTATTTGTTTACGACAACCTCTCAAACAGCAGTCGCCTGGGCCTCGAGCGAGTAGAGAGGCTCGCGAAAGGAAGCATCGAGTTCATTGAAGGAGATGTTCGAGATGGAAGCACGCTTGAACACGCTCTTCGCCACAGCCAATGCGAATCCGTGATTCATTTCGCCGGATTGAAGGCTGTCGGAGAATCCGTCAAGAACCCGCTGATCTATTACGATAACAACGTCGTTGGCACCTACACCTTGCTGAATGCAATGCAGGCCACCGGCGTAAAGAAGCTGGTGTTCAGCTCATCGGCAACCGTTTATGGCGAACCGCAATCGCTGCCGATAGAGGAAGCACATCCCTTATCTGCCACGAATCCATACGGACGAACCAAGCTGATCGCCGAGGATATGTTGAGGGACCACTTCCACGCATATCCGGATTGGAACATCACAATATTGCGCTACTTCAACCCCGTAGGGGCGCATGAAAGCGGACTTATTGGCGAAGACCCCAAGGGTACCCCAAGCAATTTGATGCCCTTTATCGCCCAAGTCGCTGTCGGGATGCGCGAAAAATTGAATATCTGGGGCAACGATTATCCGACCCCCGATGGCACTGGAGTACGCGATTACATACATGTCGTCGATCTGGCTACCGGGCACCTGAGGGCGATAGAGAAGATAATGCCCCCTCAGTGTATTGAACTTAATCTGGGGACCGGGCGAGGATATAGCGTACTCGAAGTATTGCGCGCCTTCGAGGAGGCTAGCGGCAAGACCATCGCACACGAGTTCTTTCCACGGCGATCTGGCGACGTTGCAGCCTGCTTTGCGGGCACCAAGCATGCCGAGTCTATTTTGCAATGGCGGGCGGAACGAAATTTAAAGACCATGTGTGCAGACCATTGGCGTTGGCAGCACCTCAACCCCGCAGGGTACGCCTCAAACAACGATTTCGCGATTAAAAATGCAACGTAATAGCGGCTCCCCAATTGCGCTAGCAAGCAGTCTCTGGAACAACCGGGGACTTATCAAGACCTTGGTCAAACGAGATGTCCTGGGGCGATACAAGGGTTCCTTTCTCGGAATCATCTGGTCATTTTTTAACCCAGTGTTCATGCTGCTTGTTTACACCTTCATGTTTAGCGTGGTGTTCAAGTCTCGATGGCCTGGAGGAAGCGAGTCCAAGACTCAATTCGCAATCATTTTGTTTGCGGGGCTCATGGTTTTCAACCTTTTCGCCGAGGTGATTAATAGAGCACCCAGCCTGATTTTGGCGAATACGAACTACGTCAAGAAAGTCATATTTCCGTTGGAGATTCTGCCCGCCGTGGCCCTTGGCGCGGCGCTGTTTCATTTCTTTATCAGCATGATAGTGTGGCTATTGTTTTGTCTGATTTTTCTCGGCAACCCTCCCTACACCGCCCTGTTGCTGCCAATAATAATTTTTCCGCTATTGTTATTTACGCTCGGAATAACCTGGATATTGGCATCATTGGGCGTTTTTCTTCGTGATGTTGGACAGGTAATCAGCATCCTGACAATGGCGCTCATGTTCCTTTCGCCCATCTTCTACCCGATTTCGGCACTTCCTGAGGAGTATCAGGGATTCATGATGATGAACCCCATGACCCCAGTCGTCGAAGCAGTGCGCAACGCGCTGATTTGGGGAAAGACGCCGGATTGGTTGCTATATGGGCAATATACCCTGACTGCCGCCGTGATTGCTTGGCTTGGGTTTATGTGTTTCCAAAAAATGCGAAAAGGATTTGCTGATGTCCTCTGATATTGTCATTACCGTAGAGAACCTTAGCAAGTGCTACCAGATATACTCATCCCCCAGGGATAGACTTAAGCAGTTCTTTATCCCGAATTTTCAGCGGGCGATCGGAAGCGAGCCTCGCAACTATTTTCGAGAGTTTTGGGCACTTCGCGACGTATCCTTTGAGGTTAAGAAAGGCGAAAGTGTCGGCATTCTTGGACGCAATGGTTCCGGGAAATCCACCCTTCTGCAAATGATTTGCGGAACGCTATCGCCGACCGCTGGTAGCGTTGAGACTAAGGGGCGCATCGCCGCACTGCTCGAGTTGGGTTCTGGCTTCAATCCTGAGTTCACAGGGAGAGAAAACGTCTACATGAATGGCGCACTTCTGGGATTGAGCGGCCATCAGGTAGACGATAGATTTGATGCTATCGCTTCGTTCGCGGATATCGGCGACTTTATCGATCAACCCGTAAAAACGTATTCAAGCGGCATGCTGATTCGACTGGCCTTTGCCGTACAGGTCCAAGTGGAACCCGATATTCTCGTGGTGGACGAAGCGCTGGCGGTTGGTGACGCCCTTTTCCAGAAGCGCTGCTTCAGGCGCATCGAGAAATTGGTATCGGATGGCACAACTCTGCTTTTCGTTTCGCATGACCAGGAAAGCGTGCGGACCCTGACCAGCCGCGCCCTGCTTCTCAAGCAAGGGCGCACGGTCACGTGGGGCAAGTCCTCGGACGTGGTTTTGGAGTATCGGCGCCAACTTCACGACGAGGAATCTTCCTACTTCACCGCGGCCACAAAACAACTGGCGGCGAAGGCCCAGGCCGCAGCAACTCCTGAGCCTCCGGCGGACAGTGCAGATCAACCCGCAGGCAGCTCAGATACTGTCTCCCCCGCCGCTGCGCCGCGTTCGGACAAGCTGAGTTTTGGCGATGGAGAAGTAAAGATCGTCAAGGTCGAAACCCTGAATGGCGAAGGGCAAGACTCAACCGTCTTCTTCCCTGGCGACGAAATCCGCGTACGAATAACCTGCGAGGCCCTTAGGCCGGTCACGAACCTGAATGTTGGCGTAAGAATTCGCAATAAGGAAGGCATCAAGATCTACTCATGGGGTACATTGAATCAGGACATGAGGTCAAGGGCCTCGGCCTCCGATGTGCCCATGTTTTGGGAAAAAAAATTTTCTGCCGGCGAAACCTTTTCGGTCGAATTATCCTGCGACTGTCCGTTGGGTATGAATCTGTATGAAATACAGGCAACGGTGACTTTTGAGGAAACGCCGGACTACATGGCTCAGCGCGTGCTCCACTGGATAGATGAGGCCGCTTTTTTCCAGGTTCTGATGAATCGCGACGTGAATTTCTTTGGTGGAGTCGCGGATTTGAGGATGAACGCAAAATGGTAAAAGAAAACTCACCTAAATTCGATTCCCCCCCAAAAACGCAGACAGTTGTTGGCGGAATTGAGCGAGTAATTAACACTTGCGGCATGTCACGAATTTTATGTCTTGGCAAGATGAACTCGGCCCATGTAGCAGCACTGCTACTGCACGGAGTGGAAGCTGTTGGCCTGAGTGAGCCGCACGCAGGCGCGCAAGATGACCATGAGAAACTCCCGGAAGAGAGTTTCTCGGTTCCGACAACTGAGCTCCCTTTTCAGGATGGCGAATTCCATACTATTCTCGTTACCGACTACCTCGAGCATGTCCCCGCTGAGAATATAGGCCACGCCTTGGCCGAGATTCGACGCGTTACCAGACGTTATGTCTGGCTTCAAGTCACTACGTCTCAGGGCGAGCAGGACCCACCGTTTCTGACTGTTCAGAATCGCGCATGGTGGGAACGGGTGTGCTTTCAAGCAGGCTTCCGAAAGCATCCCGCCTACTATTCCATAAACAGCTATGAGAGCCTGAATTATGATGGTCCGATAATATCAATATTATTGGAGCGCATTTCGGATTTTGCTGAATCCAAGTACCCGCTCTCGGCATTGGAAGAAGAGCGCAGTCTGCACATGGACATGCTCCGAGATACCGGGACGAGATCTGATGCGCACGTAGGGCGTTATCACTTCGCATCCAAGTACATCAGAGCTGGCGACGTCGTCTTGGACGCCGCCTGTGGCCTTGGCTACGGTACCTACACATTGAGGGGCCTGACAGCCGGCTCTTCCTTCCGCGGCATTGACGGGAGCCCCTCGGCAATCGCCTACGCCAATACTTGCTTTGGTCAAGACTCATCCGTCGCCTTTTCGGAAGGGTTTCTTCCGGATTGTTTGGTCGACATACCGGATAACAGTGTCGACGTGGTCGTCTGCTTCGAAACGCTGGAGCACGTCGAACGGCCGGAAGATCTTTTGAAGGAGTTTCACCGCATCCTGCGCCCGAGCGGCAGAATAATATCGAGCGTCCCCCACGATTGGAGCGACGAAACAGGAGAGGATCCCAACCCCTACCATTTTCACGTCTACGACATTCAAAAGTTCTCCTCTCAGCTGGAGAAACATTTTGATGTGGAACATTTATTCGGGCAGACCGCAGATCGAGTGAAACTCGCGAACGGGAAATGCGAGTGGGTACCACGTCAACGTCTCCTGCGAGAGATTCCTCTCGACCAGGACTACAGTAACGTTGAATCTGAATGGTTATTGGGTGTTGCCGCAAAATCGCCAATCAGCGGCTTGAACGTCCCTTATGTTGAAAGAAGCTACACTCCTGAGGAATGTCTTGCCGGCGGAAATGCGCTGGCCTTTGCTCGGGATTACGAGAATCCTTGGCTTGTTCGAAGCATGGTTACCATCGGGTCTCGAACTTCGAACGGACGACTTCGCGAAAAGTGGGCCAAAGAGACGTTGGCTATTTCAGCTTCGCATAGCCCGGACGCGGGAGCAGCACTCTGTGTGCTCGCGTACCTCGCAGTTGGTCGAGAAATCGATCTTGATGCTGATGTGAACGATGCCATAAATCGCTACATCGACTATCCCGCGTCCACCAATCCCAACGTTCTCCGCTGGAGAGTGTCTCTTGCCTATGTTCAAGCCCTGCTCGCCTTAAGTCGTGGCGATCGAGACGACGCGAAACGGCTGTTCCGCTGGATACTTCGGGCAAATGCAGCAAGTTTCAGCGTCACATTGCTCACAAAGCCGGCACAGGCGGGCTATTTGCTCGGTCTAATGGAAGCGGCAGATGGCAACATGCCGGCTGCGCATCGCACTTGGCAGCGAACCGTAGCCGAGCTGCAAGCTGCACTGGCTGAATACTTTTCGACGGCCGCGCTCCCCCCCCCGCCTTTGTCTTGCGCGAAACATCGACCGTGATGTTGTTCTGCGGACGAATGCTCGTAGCCGAACGCCACTCCGCCAGTCTCCATGTCGCGCCGGCCGCTTTTTTCTCGGACACGGTAAGTGACTATCTCTCTGAAATAGAACGTTTGACATCCCTCGTCCTTGATCACGAAAGAAGGCGTCTTGAGGGCCCTCAAGAGAATACGCAGCTGTCCGAACTGCGGAAGTATGTGCTTGCTCTGGAACAAAGCCGCAACGATCAAAAGATTCAGATGGAAGAGTTGCGCCAATATATCAAGGACCTTGAAGAAAGCCGTGCAACATTACTTCAGCAGTTGGCAGTGATTCAACCGCCGAAGGAAACGTAGGCTCCAACCGTGCACGATATCTCCAGGCAATCTCGCGGACGACAGCTTGCATTATTTTGCAATACGGCGTGCGAGACGAGTGATAGCATTCACATCAGTAAAGAACATGTATCTCGAAATGTCTCGATATGGCCTGAAGTTAATGTTGCCGAAACAATTTAATTACATTATGATATCAGATCGCACAAATATTTTTTGATTTTCTGTGAGATATCGACTGCGCGTGCAGACCATAAGAAATAACAGGATTTGCAATAAATGAAGAGCCTTAATGTCTGGATCGTAACGTCTGAGTTTCCACCCATGTACGGCGGTGGCATTAGCACGTACTGCTGGGAGGCCGGCTTAGCTTGGGCGACATCTGGTCATACGGCGACAGTGTTCACGCGCGCCAACCCGGGCCAAGCGGAAGTCAGCACGGAAAGGCTTCAAGAGCGATTTGATCTCGTTCGCGTCCCTGTTTCGGCCCCCGCTAAGCTGCAGGCAGCGCTGGGTTATTGGCATCTGATGTCCTATTGCATTGCGGACGAAATTATCGGCCGCATCAAGACACTTGGAATAACGCCGGACATGATCGAGGTCCAGGACTACGGTGCAATGGCTTATTTCTTGCTGAAGCGCAAGCTGGCGGGAACACCCGAACTGGCTTCCACCAAGATAGTCATTTACTCCCATACTCCGGTCTTCGAACTTTCACAGATCAACCAAGAACCTTCTCATTTGTTCCCCAATTACTGGCTGGGGCAATGCGAGAAGTTCTGCCTCAGAGCGGCAGACGCTGTACTGAGCCCCTCCGAGTTCTTGAAGGGAAAGATACAGCAATATACCGAAAATGAAATTGAAGTAATTCCGTATCCGCACTTTGAGACGCAGGTGGATACGAGCACCGGCACAAGCGCGGATAGCAGTGAATTTGATTGCGTGTACCTCGGTAGACTCGAGTATCGCAAGGGCGTTGTCCAGCTTCTTGGTGCGTTCAAGTCCCTCTGGGACGCCGGGCATAAAATTCGCTTGCGCATGGTTGGCGGTGATACACATTGGTCGCCGAAACAAATCAGCATGAAAACCTATATTCAAAATAGGTATTCTGCGTTCATGGATCAAGGCTTGCTTACGCTCTCCGAGCCTGTCCCTCTTGATCAGTTGCCCGCAATCTTTCGTTCCGCGCGGCTTGTCGTAGTACCGTCGATATACGAGAACTATCCATACGTTTGCATGCAGGCCATGGAGCTAGGCAGGCCCGTAATAGTCTCCAAGTCGGGTGGCCAAGCTGAAATGGTTGGAACCGATGTATCGTGCGGATGGGTATTCGACTGGGACCAGCCCAACGGCTTTCAAGACACCATTTTGAAAGCGCTGCAAAGCTCGCCCGCCGAGCTCGAGAAAGTCGGTCAAAATGGCCGCCTGAGAATTCGAGATCTGTGTTCCGTGGCCAATTTCATACAGACGCGAGTTCAGCACCTGGCCCGCACGAACGCACGCGTCGGTCTGCTACCCGCCAAATATCCGTTCGCCCACGAGGATGTGGTGGTCTCACGCCCCTTGCCTGCGGAGTCCAGCGATTCAGCCGATGTTCCGGGGAGAATTTCGGTCGTCATACCGTTCTATAACCTTGCAACGTTTCTTCCCGAGACGCTGGCAAGCATAAAGGCAAGCGACTATCCTGATCTCGAAACTATCATTGTCAATGACGGCAGCACGGATGCAGACGCCATTCAACTATTGAAAGAACTTCGCCGCACGAGTCCAAATATCCGGATCCTGGATATCGAAAATGGCGGCTTGGCAAACGCACGCAATGTCGGCGCTCGCGCAGCGACAGGTGAGTATATCGCCTTCCTGGACGCGGATGATTGCATCTTGCCGACGTATTATTCGCAGTGTGCAAATATATTGGGTCAGTACGACAACGTATCTTTTGTCTACTCCTGGATAAATTATGTTGGCGAGAGCGAAGGGTATTGGATCAATTTCGATACCGAATTTCCTTATTTTTTGGCCGCCAACATGCTTGCTGCCTTTCAGGTCGTGCGAAAGAAAGATTTTCTGCAGGCTGGCATCAATGATCAGGAAATGATGTTTGGCATGGAAGATTATGAAGCTTGGCTCCGCATGGCTAGCCATGGCTACAAAGGCGTGTCGATTCCAGATCCACTCGTCAACTACCGCGTTCGCCACAATTCCATGGCTCGGCAGTTCAGAAGAAGCACCGTTCTGTACATGTACGAGCAACTGGCGAAAAAGAACCCGGAGATTTATCAACGCTTCGGGAACGAGCTCTTTATGCTGATGAATGCCAATGGTCCAGGCTACCTCTGGAACAATCCGACAATGACTTACCCCCAGATCGGTTACATCGGGGATGGGACAGTTGTGGCCACCGCCGCGAGCAACGCCGAAAGCACAGCCGTCGCTGGCGAGTTCAGTGCGGGCGACATTATGCGGTTGAAGACGTTGGCATCTCGACCGCTGATCGCGAAAATGATTCGGCTGGCTCTCTCTTTCAAAGCCGACAAGTGGCTGAAGCAATGATTCACGATACCAAGTCTTTACGTTGCCTCGTATTGGGTGGAAGCGGCTTTGTGGGCTCGCATCTCGTCGATGGTCTGCTCGACGCCGGCCATCGCGTTCGCAGTTTTGGACGGCTGCATGCAGACCATCGTGCTTCTCAACCCCGGGATGGTCTGGAATTTTTCCAGGGCAATTTCGAAAATTCCGACGATGTGGAGGCAGCGCTTGAGGATTGTAATGTTTGCTTCCACCTGATATCAACGACACTGCCGAAGTCGTCGAACGGAAACCCTTGCTACGATATACAGAGCAATCTTGTAGGCACGGTTCGCCTTCTTGATCACGCGGCTAGACAGGGAGTGCGCAAGATTATCTTTACGTCGTCTGGCGGCACGGTGTATGGCAATCCTCGGTTCACACCCATCCCAGAGAACCATCCCACGGAACCCATTTGCTCGTACGGCATCACCAAGCTCGCGATAGAGAAGTATTTGGAGATGTATCGCGTACTTCATGGGCTGGATTATCAGGCTTTGCGATTGGCAAACCCTTACGGTGAGAGGCAGTTCACGCACGGCAGCCAGGGAGCGGTTGCCATATTTTTAGGGAAGGCGTTAAGGGGAGAGCCGGTAGAAATCTGGGGTGACGGAACATCCGTCCGAGATTATCTTCATATTTCAGATGTAACTCGAGCGTTGATTCGATCAATCGAGCCAGGGCTTACCGAAGAGCGAGTGGTGAATATAGGCTCCGGCGTCGGCGTTTCGGTAAATGAATTGCTGGATACTATTGAAGAGGTTACCGGGCGGACCATTGAACGGAAGTACCTACCGGGCCGGGCGTTCGATGTACCTTCCAATGTGTTGGACATCAATGCGGCGTGCCGCTCGTTGGCATGGTCCCCTGAAGTCCGCTTTATTGACGGCATATCGCGTTTTGCAAAATGGCTTTCTGATAATCCCCGCGCGCTCTGACACACCTTGCCGCGGAGACATCCTACCTGTCAACGCCGGTTGAAAACT
>NZ_LHSJ01000046.1:0-19778 GCF_001270295.1 Achromobacter sp. DMS1
GCCAGTGGCGGCGCGCGCATCCCGGCCCCCGCCGACGCCCGCCCGCCGTTCCCGGGCAGTGCCGCCGCCCCCACCTCGGACGACGCGCGCGATCCGCCCCCGCCCGCCTCAGCGCGGCGGCGCGGGTCCGCATCATGGCGCGCGCAAGCCGGGGTCCCGCCAAGGCTGGAAACACATCGTGGTGTGCGCAGACGACTTCGGCATGACTCCCGGCATCGACGCCGGCATGCTGCAGCTCGCCGCAATGGGCCGGCTCAGCGCGGTGAGCTGCCTCGCGCTCGGCCCCGCCTTTGCCGCCGACGCCCCAGCCCTGGCCGGCATCGACGCAGACCTGGGCGTACACCTGAACCTCACCGAAGCCTTCGACGCCGCGGGCCGGACCGCCGTCATGCCCCTGCCGGCGCTGATCGCCCGGGCCTATACCGGCCGTCTCGACGGCGCCTGGATCGACACGCAGCTGGCGCGCCAGTTCGACGCCTTCGAGCGCACCCTGGGACGCGCGCCCGACTACGTCGACGGGCACCAGCACGTGCACCAGCTGCCCGGCGTGCTGCCGCGCCTGCTGGACTTCCTGCGGCGGCGCTACGGCCCCCAGCGGCCCTGGCTGCGACACACCGCTCCCGGCATCCTGGACGGCATTCCGCTGCGCGACGCCGCCAAGGCGCACCTCATCGGCGCACTGGGCGCGGCCGCGCTGCGCCGCGCCGCGCACCGCGACGGCTGGCGCACCAACCGCCGCATGCTGGGCGTCTACGGCCTGGACGGCGGCGTGCGCCGCTACGCGGCCCTGTTGCATCACTGGCTGTATCACGCGCTGGACGGCGACCTGATCATGTGCCACCCCGGCCTGCCCAGCTCCGGCGACCGCCTGGCCGGCCAGCGCGCGGCCGAGTACTCCGTGCTGGCCAGCCCCCTGATCGGCGAATGGATGCGCTTCAACGGCGTGCGGATCGCGCGGCTGTCGCGGCGCTAAGTGCGCGCAACCCTTGGCTGCCTGCGCGTCAGTGACCACATGGCTCTTGGCAGGCAACTCGCGCGCCAGGGCAACCGAGCGCTGGCATGCCTGAGGCGCGGCCGATACCCAGCGTATTTTGCGCTCGCGCCGGACCGCCTGTGCGGTTTCAACGCGAAAGCCCCGAATCTTGAGCGGCGACCTCACGCCATTCGGGCTTTGAGCGTTTTGCCAGCAGCGTCGCGCCGCCCACCAAGATGACGGCGGGCAGACCCAATTGAAGCGAGGAGCTGAAAAGCTCGAAGAATTGCAGCGAGACGAAGATAGCCACCGTGATGCTCGCCCCGAGCACGGCTTTCCATCGTGTCAGGGGCGGCAGGCTACCCGCCGTCTCGCGCCGGGAAGCCAGGCGAAAAGAAGCCAGGAAGATCATCAACCAGACGGTTAGTGCGCCGATCGTGGCAACAGCGGTCGCAAGCTTAAAGACAAATTGCCCGTCGAGCGTGAGCGCGATGAAGATGGACGCCGAACACGCGAAAGCGGCCAGCGGCGCCACGCGGGGGCTGGCCGCGAATGCGCCCCTCAGGCGCAATGGCAGATCGCCAGCCAGCGCGGCCTCGCGGAGGGTGCGCGCGGCGCAATACAGCAGGCTGTTTACGACGGAAAGAACCGTCGAGGCTGACAGGCACTGAATCCAGGACCGGCACGTTGCGGATGAGGCTGCGCAGCGAGAACACGCCAGGACAATGGCGCAGGAGTGCCTTCGGGGTCTCCAATGCACGGGTACGACCGGCGTCGAGTCGTGAAGATGAAGAGCGCCTGATGTCACCAATCGGTGTTCCTGCCACCATCAGGCAAAGAAAAAGGCGCTTCGGAATTAACCTAAGCGCCTGATTTCATTGAATTCTATGGGGTGGCTGATGGGACTCGAACCCACGACAACCGGAATCACAATCCGGGACTCTACCAACTGAGCTACAGCCACCGCTGCGGTTTGCCGTTTTCCCTTTTTCGGGCCTGCGTGCCAGATAGGGTATCGGGCACGCGGCTGGCGGCTTCGTGCGAAGCGGAAGCAGCAAAGAAGTCAAATATTAGCATGTTTTTTCCCAGGTGTGGAAGCCCGGCTTGAAAGCCGGCGCTTCCTTGCTATTCTTGCGCTTGCCCTTCACCCCCCGCTTTTCGGAGCCTGTCCGCTTTCGCCGCCATGGATCGCCTGCACGCGCTGCTCATCGAGTATTGGCCTCATCTGATCTTCGCAGTCAGCGTGGTGGCGGGAACGGGCGCGGCGGTGCACGCGGCGATGACGAAGCAGGATGTGCGCGCGGCTATCGGATGGGTAGGGGTGGCGCTGTTTTCGCCGCTGTTCGGCGCGCTTTTCTATTTCGTAGCGGGCATCAACCGCATCCGCAAGACGCGGGTGTCGCAGCAGCGCGACGAAGCCATGGTGATCGACGCCGACCAGGTCGAGACGCCGCCCGTGGACGTGGCGCCGATCTCGGGTCCGCAGTTCGCCTCGCTCAAGGTGCTGGGCGACCGGGTGAGCCGGTTCCGCCTGCTGGGCGGCAACACGGTGCGGCCGCTGGCCGGCGGCGACGAGGCGTATCCGGCGATGCTGCTGGCCATACGCGGCGCGCGGCACGCCATCGCCATGCAGAGCTATATCTTCGACAACGACGTGATCGGGCGCGAAATGGCGCAGGCGCTGATCGAGGCGCATGCGCGCGGCGTGCAGGTGCGGGTGCTGATCGACGCCATCGGCGCCAAGTATTCGCGCCCGCCCATCGTGCGCATGCTGGCCCGGGGCGGCGTGCCGGTGGCGCGCTTCATGACGAATCCGCTGGGCGTGATGCGCATGCCCTACGCGAACCTGCGCAGCCACCGCAAGGTGCTGGTGGTGGATGGCCGGGTGGGCTTTACCGGCGGCATGAACGTGCGGGCGGCATTCGTGAGCGCGGTGGCGGGCCAGCGCGTCAACGCGGACACGCATTTCCGGCTGGAAGGGCCGATCGTAACGCAGCTGATGTCGGTCTTCGCGCACGACTGGAATTTCACCACCCACGAATCGCTGCCCGCGCGGCCCTGGTTCGATCCGCACGCGACGGCGCCGGCGGGCAGCGTGCCGATGCGCTGCGTGCCGTCGGGCCCGGACCGGGCCATCGGCAGCACGCACAATATGCTGCTGGGCGCGCTGGCGGTGGCGCAGCGGCGCGTGCGCATCCAGTCGCCGTATTTCCTGCCGGACCAGACCCTGATCGGGGCGCTGGCCACGGCGGCGCGCCGGGGCGTGCAGGTGGACATCGTGATTCCCGGCAAGAACAATCTGCGCCTGGTCGACTACGCCATGACCGCGCAGCTCGACCAGGTGATCCACACGGGCTGCCGGGTCTGGCGCGCCCGCGGGGCCTTCGATCATTCCAAGCTCATGACGGTGGACGACGCCTGGGCCTACGTGGGGTCTTCCAACCTGGATCCGCGCAGCCTGCGCCTGAATTTCGAGCTGGACACCGAGATCTACGACCCGGAACTGGCGCGCTGGATCGGCGCGCGGATCGACGGCCTGATCGCCAACGCGCGCCGCGAAACGCTGGAGAACCTGCTGTCGGCGCCCTTCCTCAAGCGGCTGCGCAACAAGGTGATCTGGCTGGCCACGCCGTACCTGTAGGCGGCGCGGGCGGCCTCAGGCGTCGGAGGCCGGCACCGGCGCGGCCCGCACGGCAAAAACCGCATTGGCCTTGAGCATGACGCGCCCGCCCACGCGCAGCAGGCAGGTGGCGTAGACCAGGCGCCTGCCTTGCTTGTCGATCTGCACGTGCGCCTCCAGCCAGTCGCCGGGCCGCACGGCGTTCAGGTATTCCACCGACATCTGCACCGTCACGATGGACAGGCCAGTCTGCTCGTTGATGGCCAGCCCCAGCGCGCTGTCGGCCAGCGTGGCGAGCAGGCCGCCGTGGGCGATGCCGTGCGTGTTCATGTGCGGCTGGGCGATGCGCAGCGCCAGCACGCCGTCCGAGGCGCGGCGGTACAGGGCGCCGAGGTCGGCCAGGTGGTTCATGTAGGGACTGCCGGGGCGCCAGGGCGCGTAGCCCTCGGGAATCGGTTCTGTCATGGCTCGGAAAGGGAAATTGCGTCGGTCCTAGTATCGCAAAGCGGGACCCGGCCAGGACCGTGGCCGCGCCCGCACGGTCGCGGGGCGGACGGTCCGCGGCCGGTCCGGCTTGGGAGTAACATCTACGCCACAACACAACCTACAAGGCAGGAGCAGTGGAAGATGGCAAGAATCGGCATGGCGGGCATCGGCCTCATGGGCCACGGCATCGCGAGCAACCTGGTCAGGCACGGGCATGAGCTGACGGTGCTGGAGCACCCGGGCAACCAGCCCCTGGACGCGCTGAAGGCGGCGGGCGCCCGCAGCTGCGCCGACGGCGCGACGCTGGCGGCGCAATCCGACATCATCATCCTGTGCGTGACGGGCAGCCCGCAGGTCGAGGCCGTGCTGCTCTCGCCGGGCGGCGTGCTGCAAGGCCTGCGTCCGGGCGCCGTGGTCATCGACTGCTCCACCGCCATCCCCTCTTCCACCCTCAAGGTGGCCCGGGAAGTGGAGGCCCGGGGCGGCCGGTTCCTGGATGCGCCCATGACGCGCACGCCCAAGGAAGCGGCCGAAGGCCGGCTCAACCTGCTGGTGGGCGGCGACGCCGGCCTGTTCGAGCAGTGCCGGCCCATTCTGGCCTGCTTCGCCGAGAACATCACGCACGCCGGCCCGGTGGGCGCCGGACACCGCATGAAGCTGCTGCACAACTACGTGTCGCTGGGCACCATCGCGCTGCTGGCCGAGGCGGCCGCCTGCGCGCTGCGCGCAGGCATCGACCCCGCCGTCTTCGCCGACGTGCTGGGCAAGGGCGGCGGCGGCGGCGTGGCGCTGGAACGCCTGAAGCCCTATCTGCTGGAGCAGGACGCGTCCTCGCTGAAGTTCTTCATGTCCAACGCGCAGAAAGACCTGTCGTACTACACCACCATGGCGGCGGAGACCGGCGCGGTGGACCATATCGGCGAGGCGGTGCTGCGCACCTACGACGAGGCCGTGGAACAGGGCGGCGGCCAGCGCTACGTGCCCGAACTCGTTTCGCTGCTGAAAGACCGCAACACCGCCTGAGGCGCCGGGCGGCCGCCCGCGAATACTCATGCCGCCGCGGCTTGCCGCGGCAGGCCGCGCACCGGCAGGCGCAGGGATACGAGAGCGGCCAGCACCAGCAGCGCGCCGGCGGCGCCGAAGGCGATCCAGTGCGTGCCGAATGCTTCGTAGGCCCAGCCGCCCAGCCAGGAGCTGATCATGCCGCCGACCTGGTGCCCCAGGTACGCCAGGCCGTACAGCACGCCCACCAGCCGCACGCCATACACGTCGGCCAGGATGGCCGATGACAGGGCGATGCTGCCGGCCCACACCACGCCGCCGATGGTGGCGGCCAGGTACAGCTCCCAATGCGTGCCGACGGCCGCCAGGGCGAAGAATCCCAGACCGCGGACCAGATAGATCGCGGCGAGGATATTGCGCCGCTCGAGCTGGTCCGACATGCGGCCCAGCACCAGCGTGCTGAAAATCGCCACCAGCCCGATCAGGCCGATGCCCAGCGAACTGGTGGTGGCGTCGAAGCCGTGGTCCATCAGCATGGGCATGCCGTGCGTGCCCAGCAGGTTCATGCTGAAGCCACAGGCGAAAAGCCCCAGCGCGATCTTCCAGAAGGGCATGCTGCGCACCGCCTGCGGCAGCGCCATGGCGGGCGCGCGGGACGCGGCCTCCGCCGTGGCCGCCCTGCGCCGGGAAGCGTCGCCGGGTAGCAGATCGGTATGCTCCGGCGCCTGGTCGCGCACGACGAACAACGCCACCGGCACCGTGAAGAGCGCGAATATCGCGGCAAAGCCCAGCAGGGTTCCCTGCCAGCCGGCCGCCGAAATCGCGAAGGCGAGCGTGGGCGTCATGAGCGCGATGCCGGCCATGGAACCGGTGGAAAGAAAGAACAGCGCCATGCCGCGCTGGCGGGTGAACCAGCGGCTGATGACGGGAGTAAGCGCCACCGGGCTGGTGAAGGCCAGCCCCACGGAAAGCGCCACGCCGAAGGAAAGCAGGAACTCGACGGGCCCGCGGGCAAACGCCGTCCAGATGGAGGAAAGCACCACGATGGCGGTGCCGGCCAGCAGCACGAACCGCGTGCCGCGCACGTTCACGAGGTGGCCGGCCAGCGGCATGGCGAGCCCGTAGCACAGCATGCCCACGGCCACGATGGCCGACAGCAGGCTGCGGGAAAAGCCCAGGCTCTCGGCCATGGGCAGGAAGAACGGGCCGATGCCCATGCGCAGGCCGACCGTCAGCAAGGTCAGCACCGTGGCCGCCGCCACGATGTTCCAGCCGAAATACCAGCGCCCGGCCGCTTGTTTGTCCACGTTGTCTCTCCTCGGTGCGTATCGTTTTTGTCGCCGTGCGCGCGTCCAGCACAGGCGTGCTTTCGATAGTACCGCCAGGCGCGACGCCGAAACGCACACACGTGCGAAAACTGTCCGGTGACCGGCCACCGGAACGCGGAGAAAGCGAAACGGGCGGCGGAGCGGGACAGCTCAGCCGGCGTCGGGCGCGCGCGCCTTCGGCGGCGTGGATGCGCATGGCCTCGAAGCCGTGGCGGATCAGGTCGGCGTCGCGCGACAGGCCGAGCTTGCGCATGGCGCTGCGCTTCTGCGAGCTCACGGTCTGCACGCTGCGGTGCGACATGCGGGAGATTTCGGTAATGGTGGCACCGGAACAGAAAAGACGGATCACCTCGGCCTCGCGGCGCGTCAGGCTGACGGCGTTGCCCGGCAGGTCGAGGCTGGCGATCATCTTGCGGATGGAGGGGGAATGGTAGACGCCGCCCTCGTGCAGGGTGCGCACGGCATGGAGGATGTGGCTGGCGGCGTCCAGCTTGCTCAACAGGCAGAGCCCTTCGTAGGCCAGCAGGGAGCGCAGCAGCGTGGCGTTGTCCACCACCGTGAGCACCGCCAGCCCGGTCTGCGGAAAGCGCCGCCTGAGCAGCGCGATGAGGCTCAGGCCGTCTCCGTACCGGCCGCCCGGCATGACGTAGTCGGCGATGACCACGTGGCAATGCTGCGCCTCCAGGCGGGCGACGAGCTCGGTGGAGTTGCTGGCGCAGCCCATCAGGTCGATGGCCGGGTCGCGCTCGAGTTCGTGGCTGACTCCCGAGGCCACGATGGGGTGATCGTCCGCGACGAGCACGCGGATAAATCGGCTGGTCATTGCCCTGCTACCTCCTCATGCGTGTACCGGCCGGGCGCGAGGCGCCGGCGGGAACGCGGGCGCGGGATGCGGGATACTGGGTGCTTGGGTGGGCGCTCCACGGACGGGAGCGTTCGCGTGGACGGTATGGTGCGTCTCCCACAACGACATTCACATAGGAAGATTCCGGAAAACTCCCGCGCGACCGTGGCGTCGCCGCAACCGGCGGCGCGGCCGGACGCAAACGGAAGCACGGCCACACATCCGTTCACCATTCGCCCGGCGCGCGTGCGCCACGGCGCCGTCCGCGCCGATACACTTGCCGTTACGGCCGAGCGGAACGCCCGAACGCGCCGCCGGGACCGCCTTCCCAACAGGAGCACAGCCATGCGAATTCTGATTTCCGGCGCCTTGATGGCCTTTTCCGCCGCCGCCCTGGCGGCCAAGCCGGTCACCGTGGAGATGTCCTTCGTCAGCCTCAAGGGCGTGGAGAAATCCGCGGGCACCGTCAACATCGAACAGACGCCCTACGGCGCCCTGCTTACGCCCAAGCTCGAAGGCCTGCCGCCCGGCATTCACGGCTTTCACCTGCACGCCAAGCCTTCGTGCGACACCGCCGACGTGGACGGCAAGCCCACCCCCGCCGGCGCGGCCGGCGGCCACTGGGATCCGGATAAGACCAACGCCCACAAGGGCCCCTACGACAAGACCGGCCACAAGGGCGACCTGCCCGCCCTGTATGTGGCGGCCGACGGCAGCGCCACCTACCCGGTGCTGGCGCCGCGCCTGAAAGCCTCGGAATTCGCCGGCCACGCCCTCATGATCCATGCGGGCGGCGACAACCACAGCGACCACCCTGAAAAACTGGGCGGCGGCGGCGCGCGCATCGTGTGCGGCGTGGTGAAGTAAGCGCCCTCCCACGGCGGCGCCCCGCCGGTCCCTCATCGTGCCAGCATCCACCAGATCCCGGGCGCCGGCCCGGGCCGCCGTCCCAGCCGCGCTGGCGCGCGGCCCGCAAACTCCCTAAGATGCCAGGCTTTCCGCCATACGCATCGAAACCCATGAAAAAGACCACGCCGTGCGCACTGTCGCTTGCCCTGGTTCCGGCCGTGTGCCGGGCGGACGTGGGCAGCCTGGGCCACCTCGTGGTCACGGCGCTCGCGGCTTTCCTGGCGGTGTGGGGCGCGCTGTCCCTTGCGGTGTTCCTGCTGCTGCGCCGGAAGAAACCCGCGGCGCGGCGCTTCGGCTGGGCTGCGCTCTTCTTTCTTGCGCCCGCCCTGCTCCTGGCCGCCCTGACGCTGCTGGAGCTGCTCAAGGAACGGTCGGGCCTGTTCGGTTGAGGCGGGCGCCCGCGGCCAGCTCCCTGCGTGTTCACTGTGATGTGCAACAGCCCGGGAATGCGGCCCAGCCTCGCCTTGTGGAACTCGCTGTCCTCCGGCGCCTCGGAAACCAGGGACATGATGGCCGCAGGTCATGGCTGCGTCCCGGCAAAAGCGCCTCGGTCGCCAGCACATACAGGTGGGCGGCGCGCAGGTTGTTGTCGCGACCGTGACGCCCTCGTTATTGTTCCGGCGCAGCGCCGGAACGTAGATATCCCCTTGCGCCCATGCAGGCATTCGCGCAAGGCCATGGCGAGAATCAACCGCGCATCAACCCGCCCAGGGCCGCTGGCCAATCGACGCGGAAAACCGAAGCAGGTAGCCGTCGGGATCCTGCGCCAAGAACTGGCGCACGCCGAATTCGATCCCGTCCGCGCGGTACCACCGCTCTTCGGGCGCCAGGAACAACGGCCATCCCTGCGACCGCAGCGCCTCGACCAGCGGTTCGATGGCCGGCACCGCAATCTGGAAATTAATGCCCCGGCCGTATGGACGTTGCAGCGGACCGGTGACCCAGGTCCGGTTGGCGCGCACTTCTTCCAGCATGATCTGGGCGCCGTCCAAGTCCAGGTAGGCAAACCCCTCTTCCTCGCGCCGGTACAGAACCGAAAAGCCGAGCCCCGTCCAGAACGACAGGCTCGCCGACATATCGCCGACCAGCAGTTCAGGGACCAACCGGGCCCAGGAAACGTTGCGCATGCTTTCTTCCGAATGAAATGCCGGGCGCCGCCCATGCCAGTGGAGAGATGATGCGCAGATCATACCCGGGCGAACGCAACGTTCAGTCGGCCTCCATCGGCGCGGGAGTTTCTTCTTCCCGCATTGGCGCGCGCCGGCGGACGCGCATCAGCAGCAGACAAGGCAGCGTCGCCAGCGTCAGCCACATCATCAGCCGGTAATCGTCCAGGTAAGCGATGAACGCCGCCTGGTTCTGCAGCACCTCGTCCAGCCGCGCCAGGCCGGCCAGCGAGTGCAGGTCGAACACCCGGTCGAAGCCGTCCGGCCGGGTCAGCAGCGCGCCCGCCGTCACGTATGCCGCCAGCGAACTGTGCATGGCGGCGGTGTTGCGCGTCAGCAGGGCCTGCATGGCCGAGATGCCGATGCTGCTGCCCATGTTGCGCGACAGGCTGTAGATGGCCGTGCCCTCCGGCCGCAGCGCACGCTCCAGGGTGGAGAACGTCAGGGTGGTGAGCGGCACGGAAGAAAACCCCAATCCCAGCCCCTGGATGAATCCGGGCCACACGATGTGCCATTCGGAGAGCACGGGCGACAGGTTGGCAAGCTGCCACAGCGACAGCGCGGTCAGCCCCATGCCCAGCGCGATGATGAGCCGCTCGTCCACCCGGCCCACGATGCGCCCGGCAATCAGCATCGACACCATGGTGCCCAGGCCGCTGGGCGCGGTCACCAGCCCCGTGGTGATGACGGGGTAGCCCAGCAGCGTCTGCAGCATGGGCGGCAGCAACGCGCGGGTAGCGTACAGCAGCAATCCCAGCAGGAAGTAAAACGCGGTGCCGGTCACGAAGTTGCGGTCGCGCAGCAGTTGCACGTTCAGGAACGAACCCGCGCCCGCGGTGGCGGTATGGATCACGAAAAACGTCAGCGAGATCACGGCGCACACCGCGTAGGCGCGTATCTCCAGCGACTCGAACCAATCCACCTGCTCGCCGCGGTCCAGCACGAGCTGCAGCATGGCGACGAAGACGGCCAGCGTCGCGAAGCCGAACCCGTCGAAGCCCGCCTTGCGCGGCGCCGCCTCGTCGCGCAGGTAGAACCAGACGCCGGCGAAAGACAGCAGCCCGATCGGCAGGTTGATGAGAAACACCCAGCGCCAGCTCATGTTGTCGGTCAGCCAGCCGCCCAGCGTGGGCCCCAGGATGGGGCCGAGCATCACGCCCATGCCCCAGGTCGCCATGGCGCGCGCATGGCGCTCCGGCGGATTGATGTCCAGCATCACCGACTGCGAGAGCGGCACCAGCGCCGCGCCGAACGCGCCTTGCAGCAGGCGCGCCGCCACGATGGCCGCCAGGTTCGCCGCCGCGCCGCACAGCAGCGACGCGATCGTGAAGCCGGCGATGGACACCAGGAACACGCGCGAGCGGCCGTAGCGCCCCGTCAGCCAGCCCGTGACCGGCGTGGCGATCGCGGCGGCCACGATGTACGAGGTCAGCACCCAGGTGATCTGGCTCTGCGACGCCGACAGCCCGCCCGCCATGTGCGGCAGCGCGACGTTGGCGATGGTGCTGTCCAGCGTCTGCATGACGGTCGCCATCATGATCGACACCGTGATCATCCACCGATGCGGTTCGGCGGCGGGCGGAGAGCGTTGGGCATCCATGGCGGCGGCAAGAGGGATATTAATAACCTACGTTACTATCAGAATGGCCGGGACCCGGGAAAGCGTTGCGTGAAACCGGAAACCCGGCGCCCGGGGTGCGCAGCCCCTAATCCACGGCGCGCAACAGCTTGCGCGTCAGGGCCTCGAACTGCGCCAGCTCGGCGGCGTCGAAGACGGCGAACGTGCGCGAGAGCTGCGCGCGGCGGCGCGGCAGGTACTCCTCGACGAACTGCCGGCCCTGGGCGGTGAGCTGCAGCAGCACCTGGCGCCCGTCCTGCGCGCTGGCCACGCGCTGCAGATAGCCCTGCTCCGCCAGTTCCCTGGAGATCCGCGTGACATGGGTGCGCGACGCATTGAGAAAGTCGCTGAGCGCGGACGGCATCATTTCGTGCTCGGGGCTGCTGTAGATGATGACCAGCGCCGTCCACAGCGTGGAATTCAGGCCGTGCTCGCGCAGCGGTTCGTCCAGCCTGTCCGTCAGCCGCAGCGCCGTGTATTGCAGCAGCCGCGAAAACACCGACTGCTGCAAGGGCCCCCTGCCTTTCGATCCCAGCCGGCGCGACAGGTCGCGCATCGCCTGCTCGAAGGGGTCGAACGAAGACGCCTGCTCGGCGGGCGGCGCGGTCGCGCCATCGGGAGCGGTGTCGGTGGACATGGCGGCATCCGGAAAATAATAACGTAGGTTACTACCACGGAATGCGCATGGCAAGCCCGCCGCGGGAAGTTCTCGGCGCAGGGAAAGGCTGGGGTGGAATGCGCGCCGCCGGCAACGCGGCGCAATGGGGGGGCGCGGCAGGAGGGGCTCGAACCCCCGACCTCAGGCTTGGAAGGCCCGTGCTTTCAATTATTAACGTCTTGATTTATATGCGCTTTCGCCGCGCTGCGTTAGAACTGATCCAGGAAAACAACGACGGTTTCATGTGGGTCTTGAGGGATCGGTTCTAACGTCCAGACACCTCATTTTGCGCCGATACTGGCCTGGGCCTGGACCGAGAAAGAGCGCCTGTAGTCCAAGCGGCTGCATGGCGTCGTTCAAAGGGCATTGGACCGCGACGACCCCGATAGCCCCTACCTCTTCGCCCCGACCAGAAGCACCGAAAGCTACACGCGACGGGGCTGGGCCTCTAGCTGGAAGGACGCAATGCTGGCATGGATCAAGCCGCATGGCGATGAAGTTAGCGAAAGGACGCTGACCAGCCAACCGATGTACTTCAATCTGCAAGACGTTCGGCCGGCAGCGATCACAAGCAAACTCGCCAGGCGCGATGCCGACGCCTACGACTTCGCCGCGCACGCCAACCCGGCGACAACCCATCGACACTATGACCGACGGCGCATCAAACGAGCTTCTGCTACAGAGTAAAGTTCTGACGCTGGCGAAAAAATTCTAATAATTGCCACGTTAGCGACCGCCAAATCCGCATAAACGCTTGATTCCATGAGCAATCCTGGCGCGGCAGGAGGGGCTCGAACCCCCGACCTCAGGCTTAGAAGGCCCGTGCTCTATCCAGCTGAGCTACTGCCGCGCGATGGTGACCGGCGCCCGAAAACGGGTCCGGGCCGCGAATTTTACCCTGTTGTGCGCGGCGGGGGAAAAGCCCGGCGGCTCAGTGTTCGCCCAGGTCGGCATGGGTGGAGATCCACAGCACCATGGCGTCCTGCTCGCTCACGCTGATGACCCGATGGCCCATGCGGCTGTCGATGTAGAAGCTCTCGCCGGCGGCGAGGCGGGCGGGCTGGTAGAACTCGGTGTGGAGCTCGACTTCGCCGCTCAGGACGTAGACGAATTCTTCGCCGTTGTGGCGGCTCCAGTCATGGAATTCGTCGAAGGAGCGCGCCTTGATGCGGGTGTGGAACGGCATCATGCGCTTGTGCGAGAGCGCAGTGCACAGGAGCCGGTGGTCGTAATACGGCGTTTCGTACTGGCGGCCTTCTCCCCGGCGGCTGAGGCTGCGCCGGCCGGTGCCCATGTGGGCGTCGGAAGGCGTGAACAGCTCGGCCACGTCCAGGCCCAGGCCGGCGGCGATCTTGATGAGGTTGTCGTAGGTGGGAGAAAGCAGACTGTTTTCGATCTTGGACAGGGTGGACGCGGACACGCCCGTGGCCTCGGCCGCCTGTTTCAGCGTCCAGCGGCGCGCCTGGCGCAGGGCCCGCAGCCGTTGTGCCAGTACGCTCTGTTTGGTGGCTCGCATCTGTACATCCTGTCATATGCGCGAGCGCCGTTCCCGCCACCAGTCGCGCGCCTGGTACGACCAATACGTGAGCTGGACCGCCGCCGTGCCCAGCGCCCCGCCGTTCCAGGCCAGCCCGAACGGCTCGAAAAGCCGGTAGCGTCCGCTGTCGCCGGCAATGCCCTCGGCAACCACCCGCCCGCCGATGGCCGTGGTGTTCATGCCGTGGCCGCCGAAGGCGGTGCAGTACCACACGTCGGGCGCCAGCTTGCCGATCTGCGGCATGAGATGCCGGGCGTAGGCCATGCGGCCGGACCAGGCCGTCTCGACCCGCAGCCCCTGCAATTGCGGATAGACGGAAAGCAGCTCCCGGCGCAGCGACTCGGCGAGATCGGGCGGGTCGTCGACGCGGGTGGTGATTCTACTGCCCCAGCCGATGCGTCCGCCATCGAGGACGCGATAGTAATTGCCGGCGCGGCGGTCGTCGCCGATGGCGGCCGCGGTGCGGATGGCCTGGCGCACCCGGTCGCCCAGGGGCTCGGTCAGCATGATGTAGGTGGCGATGGGCAGCATGGCGCGGCGCAGCCCGGGCACGACCGGCCCGGTGTAGCCGCCCATGGCCAGCACCACACAGCGCGCCTCGATTTCCCCGCCGGCGGTGCGCAGGCGCTTGACCGCGCCGTCGAGGCCGGCCTGCGAGACGGCGCTGTCTTCGTGGATGCGCACGCCCAGGCGCGCGCATTCGCGGGCCAGGGCCCGCGCATAATTGAGGGGGTGGAAATGGAACGAAGCCGGGTCTTCCACGCCCTGGAAATACGCGTCGGACACCAGGCGCTCGCGCACCTGGGCGCGGGTCAGGAACCGCACTTCCCGCCCGAAATCGCGCTGCTGGGCTTCGCAGAAGCGCTGCAGCGCCTCGGTGGCCTCGTAGCGCACCACGCGCAGCCTGCCGTCCACTTTGTGGGCGTCGGCAATGCCCAGGCTGCGGATGTTCTCGCGGATGATTTCCACGCCCTCCATCGACAGGCGGTAAAGCTGGCGGTAGTGCTCGGGGCCGACGCGCGCGATGATGGCGTCGGCGCCCGCCGAAAACGCGGGCGACACCGAGCCGCCATTGCGGCCCGACGCTCCCCAGGCGATGCGCCGGGCCTCCAGCAGGGTCACGTCGCGTCCCCGGCGGGCGAGTTCCAGGGCGGCGGACAGGCCCGCCAGCCCGCCCCCCACCACACAGATGTCGGTGGACGCGGCGCCGGCCAGCGGCGGGTAGTAGGTGTCGCGGTCGGCCAGGGTGCGCTGGTAGTAGGTGTCGACGTATTCGGAGGGCATGGCGGGGTTCGGTGGAAACGGGACCTGGAGCGTGGCGATACGCCCTCTAATGCAGGGAAGCGGCCTGCATGCGGCCCGTCAGCCGCTTCTCCAGCCAGTTGGCCAGGCGCAGCAGCGGGTAGCAGTAGACGAAATAGATGGCGGCGATCAGCGCGTAGATGAAGAGCGAATGGGCCGGAAAAGTGATGATGAACACTTCGCCCTGGCGCGTGAGTTCGGTAATGCCCACCACCGAGAGGATGGCCGTGCTCTTGATGAGCATGACGTATACCCCGCTCATGGGCTGCACGATGAGGCGCATGGCCTGCGGCAGGATGACCAGCCGCAGGATCTGCAGCGGCCGCAAGCCCAGCGTCATGGCGCCCTCGGTCTGCCCGCGCGGCACCGCCTGGATGGCGCCCATGACGATCTCGGCCACGTAGCACGAGGTGTACACCGACAGCGAGACGAAGGCCGCCGTGCCCGAGTCCCAGTGCAGCATTTCGATGCCGGAGCTGGGCAGCACGAAATAGAAAATGTAGAGCTGCACCAGGAACGGCGTGCCGCGCAGCACGTGGATGTACAGCCCCAGCAGCTGGTGCGCCACGCGGATGCGGTAGCTGCGGATCACCCCGATCACAAAGCCCAGCAGCGAGCCCGCGATAATGGCGACGAAGGAGATCTTCAGCGTCTCCCAGAAGCCCTTGAGCAGAAAGGGCATGACCACGCCGGCGGTGGAGAGGTAGGCGTCCAGGGTGCTCACTTGGCGCTCCAGGCCGGGCCGGCGAGCCAGAGGCTCACGCCCCTGGACAGCAGCAGCATGACGCAATAGATCATCAGATAGCCCGCCGCGATGGTGAGGAAGGCCTCGTTGGGCACGATGCGGTCGCTGTTCATCTGCACGCCCGCGGCCACCAGTTCGAACACGGTGATGAGCGACAGCAGCGAGGTGTCCTTGATGAGCACGGCGGTCTGCCCCAGCAGCGGCGGCAGGATGTTGGCGAAAGCCTGCGGCAGCACCACGTAGCGCAGCCGCTGCCGGTAGTCCATGCCGCAGGCCTTGGCGCCTTCGATCTGCCCGCGCGGCACCGACTGGATGCCGACGCGGATGATCTCGCTCATGTAGGCCGCGTGGTGCAGCGTCAGCGCGATAATGCCCAGCGCCATCTCGCTCCAGGCCTTGGCGCCGGGCACGAGCGCGGGCACGGCGTAATAGACCAGGTAGATCTGCACCAGCAGCGGCGTGGCGCGCACGAACTGCACGTAGCCCGCCACCGGACGCCAGACCGGCGCGCGCTCGGACATGCGCGCCAGGGCCAGGGGGGATGCCCGCCAGCACCGCGAGCGCCAGGCTGGCGCCCGCGGCGATCAGGGTGTTGGCGAGGCCTTCGGCGAATTGGCCCGTGTACTGGCCGACGATGCGCCAGTTGTAGTAGTCGAGCAGCCAGTCCATGCGCGCGCCGGCCCCGTCAGTGGTCTTTCTTCCAGTCGGTGGAGTACCAGTACTTCACCATTTCGGGCAGGGAGTTGTCGGCGGTCTTGAGCGACTGCCAGTTGTCGAGCCAGAACTTCAGGCGGAAGGCGTTGGGCGCCACAGCGAAGGCCAGCGGCTCGCGCACCATGATGCCCTCGAGCACGCGCAGGTTGCCGAAGTCGGCGATGAACTGGTTGGCGGTGGTGAGCGCCATGATGCCCGCGTCCAGCCGGCCGCTGGACAGCGCCTGGCCCACGGGCGCGCTGCCGCCCGAGAATTCCTTCATAGTGGCCTTGGGCAGCATCTTCTTGCCCACCTCGGCGTAGGTGCTCGCGCCCAGCACGCCCACCGTCACTCCCTCCTTGTCTAGCTCGGCGTAGGTTTTGTACGGCGAGTCCTTGGGCACCACGGCCACGGTTTCGGCGTAGAACATGGGCACCGAGAACAGCACCTGGGCCGCGCGCTGCGGCGTGGGCGTCATGTCGGCGGCCACCATGTCGGCCTTGCCGGACAGCAGCGCGGGAATGAGCCCCTTCCATTCGTAGTCCTGCAGCACCAGCTTCACGCCGAGGTCGTCGGCCATGCGCCGCGCGACTTCGACGGCCAGGCCCGTGCGCTTGCCCGACTTGTCCATGAAACTCATGAGCGGGCCGGACGTCTGCACGGCCACGCGCAGCTCGCCGCGCTTGATGATGTCCGACAGCTCGTCGGCCTGCGCCGGCGCCGCGACGGCGCAAGCCGCCAGCGCCAGCCCTGCCGCGCCCAGCCATAGTCTGATCTTCAGCATTTGAGACCCCTTGCGGTGAATGAAACCACGTTTCCGGACGATATCGGAGGCGCGGACGGCGTCCGGAACCGCCCTGCCTGGTTTGCTGCCGTGCCGCTGCGATGCCAGGTGCCGCGAACTACAGGATCCGAACCACGGGATCCGGACTACAGAATCTTTTCCAGGAATGCCCGGGTGCGTTCGTGCCGCGGATGGACGAAGACGTCTTCCGGCGTGCCCGCTTCCACCACGCGGCCGCCGTCCATGAAGAGCGCCCGGTCGGCCACGTCGCGGGCAAAGCCCATTTCGTGGGTGACCACGGCCATGGTCATGCCGTCGCGCGCCAGGGCGCGCATGAGTTCGAGAATGCCGCCCACGGTTTCGGGATCGAGCGCCGAGGTGGCCTCGTCGAACAGCATGAGCTTGGGATCCATGGCGAGCGCGCGCGCGATCGCAACACGCTGCTGCTGCCCGCCGGACAGCTGGCTGGGGTAGCGGTCGGCGTAGTCCGCCATGCCCACCCGCCCCAGCAGTTCGCGCGCGTAGCGCTCGGCCTGGGCGCGGCTGCGGCCGCGCACCACGCGCTGCGGCAGGGCCACGTTGTCCAGGGCGTTGCGGTGCTGGAAGAGATTGAAATGCTGGAACACCATGCCGACCTCGGTGCGCCAGGTGTTGAGATCGGTGGCGGGATCGGTGATGGACACGCCGTCCACGCGGATGCTGCCGCTGTCTATGCTTTCCAGGCCGTTGATCGTGCGCAGCAAGGTGCTCTTGCCCGAGCCCGAGGGGCCGACCACCACCATCACCTCGCCGCGGTCCAGTGCGCAGTCGATGCCGGCCAGCGCCAGGTGCGGCGGCTGCCCGTCGCGGCGATAGGTCTTGGTGACGGCCTGCACTGACAGCAAGGGTTCTGCCACGGACACTCCCTGGCGCCGCCGGCACGGGGCGGCGGCAAAAAGGTTTCGCGTTTCACAATGGAGTTTCGTATAGTAAATTTTTTTCCAACCTCTCCACTTAGGCATAACCCTAGGGAGCCACTTGCCATGGACAAGCCTCAAGACATCCTGCGCGCGCTCGGCCTGAAGCCGGAGGCGCTGAGCGGCGGCTCGCTTTCCGCCCGCAGTCCCATCGACGGCGCCGAACTGGCGCGGGTGCATGAGCACACCGTGGCTCAGGCGCATGCCGCGATCACGCGCGCGCGCCAGGCCAGCCTGGCGTGGCGCGACGCGCCGGCCCCGCGCCGGGGCGAACTGGTGCGCCTCTTCGGGGAGGTGCTGCGCGAGCACAAGCGCGCGCTGGGCCGCCTCGTGAGCCTGGAGGCGGGCAAGATCCTCGCCGAGGGCGAAGGCGAGGTGCAGGAAATGATCGACATCTGCGATTTCGCGGTGGGCCTGTCGCGGCAGCTGTACGGATTGACCATCGCTTCCGAGCGGCCGGGCCACCGCATGATGGAAACCTGGCATCCCCTGGGCGTGGTGGGCGTCATCAGCGCCTTTAATTTTCCGGTGGCGGTGTGGTCATGGAATGCCGCGCTGGCGCTGGTCTGCGGCAATGCCGTGGTCTGGAAGCCGTCCGAGAAAACGCCTCTCACGGCGCTGGCCTGCCAGGCCCTGTTCGCGCAGGCGGCGCAGCGCTACGGCGACGCGCCGCCTGGCCTGACCGAACTGCTGATCGGCGGGCGCGAAGTGGGCGAGGCGCTGGTCGACTCGCATGCGGTGGCGCTGGTGTCGGCCACGGGGCTCCACGCGCATGGGCCGGCAGGTTGGCCCGCGCGTGGCGCAGCGCTTCGGCCGCGTGCTGCTGGAGCTGGGCGGCAACAACGCCGTCATCGTGGGCCCCACCGCCGACCTGGACATGGCCGCGCGCGGCATCGTGTTCGGCGCCATCGGCACGGCGGGCCAGCGCTGCACCACCACGCGCCGCCTCATCGTGCACGAGAGCGTGGCCGACGAGCTGCTGCGCCGCCTGCGCCTGGCCTACGCCAGCGCGCCCATCGGCAACCCGCTGGAAGCCTCCACCCTGGTCGGCCCGCTCATCGACCGCGGCGCATTCGACGCCATGCAGGCCGCGCTCAAGGCGGCCCGCGAGCAGGGCGGCACGGTCACGGGCGGAGAGCGCGTCCTGGCAGACCAGTATCCCGACGCCTGGTACGTGCGGCCCGCCATCGCCGAAATGCCCGGCCAGACCGACGTGGTGTGCCACGAAACGTTCGCGCCCATTCTGTACGTCATGCGCTATACCGACTTCAGCCAGGCGCTGGCCATGCAGAACGGCGTGCCCCAGGGCCTGTCCTCGGCGATCTTCACCAACGACCTGCGCGAGGCCGAAACCTTCCTGTCGGCGGCCGGCTCGGACTGCGGCATCGCCAACGTGAACATCGGCACCTCGGGCGCGGAGATCGGCGGCGCGTTCGGCGGCGAGAAGGAAACGGGCGGCGGCCGCGAATCGGGCTCGGACGCATGGCGCAACTACATGCGGCGCGCCACCAACACCATCAATTATTCACGCACGCTGCCGCTGGCGCAGGGCATCAGGTTCGGGGAATAGCGGCGGTCGCGGGTGTTGCCTGCGCGCCATAGAAATGTGACGTTTTCTACAGGCGCGCCGGGGTTTTTACAAACGGTAGCGGGGGGTCGATGTTACAGTTCTTCGTCCCAATCTAAACCCGCGATCATGGCTGTCATCCGCGTTCTCCGCGCCAATCCGCGCCTGTCTTTCCCGCTCGGCGGCCTGGCCGCCGCCCTGGCCCTCGGCCTGGCGGCCCCGGCCGACGCCGGCGTCTCCTACCGCCTGGACCGCCCGTCGGCCGCGCCCGGCGAGGCCGTGACCATCGAAGCCGTGTACTTCAATGAAGGCTCGGCCCGCGCCAACTGGGAAGCGCCGCCCGAGCTGGTGCTGCAGTGGCGCGGCTCGGACGGCCAGATCGTGCGCAGCCTGGCCAAGCTGCGCGGCGGCAAGGCCAGCTACAGCGTGCCGGTAAACAATTTCGCGCGCGTGGCCTGGACGGCCGTGGTGCCCGCCACGGTCAACGGCCTGCAGGCCGTTTCCATCGAGGGCCAGCCCGCGATGATGGCGCTGGACGCCACCGGCCGCGAAACCGGCACCGTGGCCAGCACGCCCGCGCAGGGTCCGGT